>CAXGOD010000360.1:0-3374 GCA_964011245.1 uncultured Bacteriovoracaceae bacterium
AAAGAGTATAAATATGACGAAGCTGTTTATTCAAATGATGGATCATACCTGTCTGCAAAACCAAAAAATGTTTACTGTAAAAGCAGCGATGACGTTTTAAATGCTGATAGAGAAACATCTCCTCAGTATCAATTAGTTAAATTAGTAAATGATAAAGATGTAAATGAGATGTTTTTAACATTTTTATCTTTTTCAAATAAAACAGTAACTAATGCAATTTGTGATGCTATCGAAGATAGAAACTTAAAAGTTACTGTTATTGTAGACTCAAAAAACTTAGATAGACCAGGAAGTACTACTAGAAATATCGAGAAAATTTCCAATTGTAGAGCTAAAAACTTACAAGATGGTGAGCAGGCCAATATTCCAATAACAATGTATAGAGGAAACAAAGGTGGTTTCGGATATGCTCATAACAAAATCATTATCGCTAACTATAAAAGTAATCCTGAGAAAGTTAAAATTGTTTACGGATCAGGAAATATGTCTTCTGGAGCAATTCTTCACCATGAAAACTGGCACTTTGTAACAACGAATATTAACTCTTATTTTGCACAAGCTCACTACTGTGTGAAGAATGGGATGATGAATATTACAGATAAAAAATCGAATTATAAAAAGTTCATTAATAAATGTAGAAAGAAGATTAAGTCTGAAGAGGAAAGCGATATTACTTTTTATATCGTACCAACTGATGGTGCTCCAGCTATGAAAAGAATCACTAAAGCCATGAAAAGTGCAAAAACAATTGATGGTGCAGCTCATAGAATTACTCATCCTGCCATTTGGGAAGGATTAGCGAAGGCCTCAGCTGAAGACAAGAAAAAGGTAAGATTTATTGTTGATGATGATATTTACTGGACTGGAAAAAGAAATGTAATGACAGGTTCAAACAACTTTTCAGAATTTGCAAATGTTATGAAAATGGTTAAAGCAAATGTAGATGTTCGTTATATGGAGTCAAACCAAAACCAAAGACTATTACATCATAACAAATATTTAATCTTTAACTATGCTGATGGAAGTGGATCTGTTCATGCTGGTGCAGGTAACTTCACTAAAGCAGCATTTACTAAAAACTTCGAAAACTATTACTTTATTAATCTTCCTGAAGTAGTAGAAATATTTAGAAAGCAGTACGACAAAATGTTCAATGACCTTGCGACAAGCTACCAAAAAATGCCAAAAACATATGTTAATCCTTAGTTTCTAAGGTTAATAATACTATATCTGGCCTCACTTTTGTGGGGCCTTTTTTTTTGGCCCTATTACAAGTTCTTACATCAATCTATAAATATTACTATCCCCTTGGCTGTTGGTGATTAATTTCCTTTAATAGGCCTATTAAACAAGGGGAATAATATGTCTAAGATTTTATTAATTTTATCATTAGTATTAGCTTTCAGTACAAGCTCATTTGCTGGTGTATTTACAACAAAAGGGTCTGTAGATCAATTTCAATGGACGCCGGAGTATTACACAACTGGGTTTAAATATGACGTATTCTATTATATTCCAAAAAAATTAAAACAAACGACAAATGCTAATAGCTTAGTCTTCCTGCACGGTGGAGGACAAAGTACCATGAGTAGATCTGGTTCAGCTCGAGTAGCAAAAATGTATATTGATGACCTTAAATCAATAGCTGATAAGTTAGGATTTGTAATTGTTGCACCTTCTGGTAGTGGACTTAACTGGGGTGGACATATGCGTGGTATGCTTCCTGAGCTTGCAAAGCTTATGAGGCAAAAGCTTGGTGTTAACTCTCAGAAAATGGGACTTGCTGGTCACTCAATGGGTGGAATGGGTATTACAAGAACAGCTCACTGGTTAGTTGATACGTTTTCATTCTTTATGCCTATGGCTGCTGGAATGGATCCAAAACATGCACAAGAGAAATACTTAGCAACTTATTTTGATACAACTTATTATCACCTTCAAGGTCTTAATGATCACTTCAGAGTATTTATTGAAAGATGTGAAAATCAAACAGCTGAAGTTGAAAAGCTAGAAAGTCTTTATGGATATAAAAGTGGGTTCAAAGTTGAGTATTATAATGGTTCTCATAACTATAATAAGTCTCTAGTAACTAAAAGGCTGACAGAGATGTTTGCTAATAAGTCTAGAGAACTATCAAGAAAGAAACTTCACGGTGTTCTTTATTGGACAGATAGAGTTATCGAATACAATAATATTAAGTTTAACTATAAAAGTAACCCTAATTACTACTGGGTAAAAGTTAAGAAGTTTGAAAAGATCACTGATAAAGTTGCCTATGTAACAAACTTTAAAGCAAATATTGAAAATAACGAAATTCGTATTAACTTTACTGATAAACCAAGAATAGAAGAGCTAAGAATCTTCCTAAACAAAAAAATGGTTAAGTTTGGTAAGGCTGTAAGAATATATGTAAATGACGTATTAAAGTTTGATGGACTTGTAAGCAGAAAGCTTACGCAAATGACAAAAATTAGAGTTCAAAAAGCTGATCCAAATTTTAATTATTCTTCATATGTAGATTTAAAACTTTAATTAAACCTAAGGTGGCGAGTGTCCATTCAAGCTCGCCACTTCTTATCATCTCTTTAACAGTATCAACTTTAAACTTTTTCACTGAAATAATTGTATCCTCTCCATCGGGATTAGGTAACTTGGACTCAGTAAGTCCAGAGGCCTTGAAATAATAAAAGTCACTATTTATCGTCCCGCGAGATCTATGAACAAGAATTTCTTCTATCTTTTCTGCTTTAAAGCCTGCCTCTTCTTGAAGCTCTCTGTTAGCACAGTCAGCAGGGCTTTCATCCTGATCAATATGGCCTGTGACAAATTTTAAACGAATGGGGTTATCTTCATGAGGGCGTCTTTCTTCGATCATGATAATTTCACCGCTATCTGTAAAAGGGAATATCACCAAACTATCTGGAAAATAGGCCATCTCCCAAGTATATTCATCAACTTCTCTTTCTTTAATTTCAATATATTGGCCCTTATAAACAGTTTTTTCCATATATGATCCCGGTCAGTTGAAAATTATTTATGTTATCATATACTAATTCTCACAGGAGATGAATATGGAACCTTTAAGAATTGCTGTTATGCCTATTAATGAAGCCAAAAGCTTTCAAGACGACCTTTTAAAAGAGGGAGTAGAGCTAGTTTTAAATCATAATGAGCAAACATGCACTAGGGGATGTTCTGTTACAGTTGAAGTTCTAGGTTACGAAAAAGATTTACCTAAAATTATTGAAAAATATGAAAATAATTATAAAAAACTACTAGAAGGTCATGATGTGAACTTAGAGGTCATGAACTCCGTTTTTGATCCTAATAAAGCCACTGCAACTTGTCCTGCATGTGGGACAGACTTTGCAACT
>CAXGOD010000361.1:0-3364 GCA_964011245.1 uncultured Bacteriovoracaceae bacterium
ATTGTACAATTGTTATAACATTCTCACCAACAACAGCTGCTGTACACAATGCTATCTTTAATTGTTAGTTTACAAAAAGTTCCTTGGGAAGAAACCATCGCATCTGTTCTGCTAGCTCCTAAGGTTTTAAAGTTCTCATGCTCTAACACTGTATTAAGAGTTCTATCTAACATCCCTTGAACTGTTCTATGTGTATCTTTTTGCTTTTGCCAGCCGTGCAAACGAAATCCAAGGTATTCAATTTCTAGAAGGTAGTGATATTTTTTCATTAACTACCTGGAAGGATTTTATCAACCATTAATTGGATAATTTCATTTCCTCGGAAACGGTTAATTCCAATTTGAAACTGGACTGTTAGTCCTTCACTTTCTTGTCTTTGGTATATCTCTTCAGGAAGAAGGCAATTCCATTTTCCAATAAAGTTAAAACTAATTCCAGAGATTTTCTGTTTTGGATTTGAGTTTGAAACAAAGGTCCACTTTACATGAACGTCTTTAAGAATACTAAACGACTCTAAGCGAGCATCAGTCATTCTAAAAACGGGACGGCCATTACCCATTCCAAATGGTTCCATAAGCTCTAACTCTTTAGTTAGTTTTCTATTGATCTCATCAAACTTTAAATAGATATCAAAATGATCCTGTTTGGTTCTTTCAATCTCTGGAATCTCTGCAAGAAAGCCATTCATTCTTTCAATAAAGGCTGGAAGATTTTCTTTTGGCATTGAAAGTCCAGCTGCTGCTTTATGGCCACCAAACTTTATAAAAAGGTCTTCACACTTTTTAAGAAGATCATAAAGATTGAGTTCTCCCGCTGTTCTAGCACTTGCTTTGATAACGCCTTCTTGTTCAGCATTAGTAAAAACGATCGCTGGTACTTCAAATGACTCTACAAGCTTTGAAGCAACAATTCCGATTACTCCTTCATGCCAATGGGGCTCATAAACAATTGAAGAGAGAATATTATCGGTTTTAATTTGTTTAATGACTTTATCTTTTGCTTCATCAAAAACTTCTTTTTGAATGAGTTTTCTTTCTCTATTTGAAATTTCTAAATGTGAGTAGTTCGCAAAAGCTTCTTTATAATCTTTAGAGATTAACAGATTAAGTGCTTTTTCAGGATGATCTAGTCTTCCTTTAGAATTAATAAGAGGACCAACATAAAAAGAAATTTTCTCACTAGGAATCACCTCAAAGTTTTTATCTTCTTGAGTGAAGAAACTCGCAATTCCGGAATAGAATGTTTTTGGTATTTGTTTAAGTCCATGGCGAGTCATTTTTAGATTCATTGGACTCAAATTTGCCATATCGCAAATTGTTCCAATTGCTACGAATTGTAGGAGAGGGTAGATACTTGGTATTTCTCTTCCTTCTTTTGCTAACTGATTTTTTACTGCTAAACAAACAGCGAAAGCAACTCCAACACCTGCTAGAAACTTAAGCTCTGAATCTTCAGGTTCATCTCTTCTATTAGGGTTAACTACGGCATAGGCATCTGGCATGCTTTCACGAGCGTCTTTATGATGGTCAGTGATGATTAAGTCTATTTCACGCTCTTTTGCGTAGTCAGCTGTTTCAAGATTTGTAATTCCACAATCAACTGTTAATAGAAGATTAACTCCCTTGGAGATTGCTTGTTCTATTGAGCTTGGATGAACACCGTATCCTTCAACAAAACGACTTGGTTGAAAGAGTTCAACCTCGACATCAAGCATTTTGAAAAAGTGATAGAAAAGAGCACAAGAGGTACAACCATCAACGTCGTAGTCTCCATAGATACCAATTTTTTCGTTAGCTTCAATGGCCTTAGTAATTCTAAGAGCAGTTTTCTCTAAATCTTTGAGGTTAGTTAGATCTGGAAGATCTTTAAGGTCCCAGGAGAAGAATTCATTAATTCTATCTCCAATAAGTTCGCGCTTTTCGAATAATCGTATAATTGCGGGGGATAAATGATTGTTGCTTAGTGTAGTAATTGAGTCTGTTTGCATGCCTTAACTTTTATCATAACTGATAAATGCAGGCCATTATGACTGATCTTTATTTTTAGATCAGCTTACCAGAGTACGTATAATCCAATAATTAGGTCATCTTTTTCTAGCTCATGACCTTCTGCGTAAAGGTCTTTGAACTCATATTTTTTACCTTCATGATCGTGAACCTTACTAAAATAGTTCAACGGAAGAAAAGACTTACCACATGAAACACATTTATCAATCTCTGTTGCTGAATCTGTAACCTGGCCACAGCAATGACATCTTTTAATGATGTTCACACTCTTTTTTCTTCTTTCAACTGTTGTTTTCATCTAATCTCTCTTGTGGTGACCTCCTAGCGTAGACACTTAACTTTTCGACTTTGGGAATATTTTATTTAGGAAAATTTTGCCTATCGGCTTTAAAAATACAAAACCCCTTGGAATCCAAGGGGTTATTGTACTTACTTGATTTTATTACTTTTTTTATACACCTTCTGATTCAGTGTCAATGTCTTCAATGTCAGATTCTACATATTCAACATCATTTCTGTCGTCAGAGTTGAAGTTGTGTGCGTAAGGAATATTGTTTCCTGGGTTCATCATGTTCATCGCCATTGCGTTTTGCATTCCCATGTTTGTATTTGCTGCTGGGTTAGTAAGGGCACTGTAATCACCGCCGTACATGTTTCCACCTACGTATAATGAAGGATTTTGTTGTCCCATATTTCCTGCCATACTCATCATTCCTAACATTCCCATATTGCTTGTCATTTGCATGTTATTCATTGTTTGCATCATCATCATTGGCATAAGCGAAGCATAGTTATCGTTTACACTTGGCCTCATGTTGAAGTTGCTCATGAACATTACTTGCATTGTCATCATATTCATCATGCTCATTTGTTGAGTCATTTGTTGTTGCTGTTGTTGCATTTGAGCAACTAATAATGCAATTTGATCTTCTTTTTCACAATTAGCATCTTCAAGCTCTTTGTTTTTCTCTTCCAGATCTTTTGCTTCTTCTTCTTTTTCAGCAATAACGACATCTTTTTCTTCTAGCTCAGCTTCTTTTTCAGCTAGCATAACTTTTGCACTTTCTAAATCATCTCTAAGTGAAGCAATAGTATCTTCTAGTTCTTTTTTAAGAACTTCATCTTCTTCTACTTTTGCTAATAAATTTTCAATATCAGATTGAAGTGTACTTAATTCTTCTTCTCTTTGAGCGATTGTTGCTTTTAATGCTTCAATTTCTTTTGCATCTTCATCAAGTTCAGAAATCTGTTGGTTTAATTCGATGATCTCTGCATTTTTCTCATCTAGCTGTGTTTTTAAAGACTCGATTTCAAGTTTTAAAATATCAGCATCAACTACAACTACTTCTTCTTTATCT
>CAXGOD010000362.1:0-3352 GCA_964011245.1 uncultured Bacteriovoracaceae bacterium
AACGACTTTCAGATATAAAACGAGCTCCATTTCTATAGGGGATATTCGTTCCCACTACCATTAAGGAGCCTATGGTTCCATTACCTGAAGAGATAAAATTATCAAAATATACATCTTCATCAATATGCTCTTTAAATGGGCCTAAAAAATCAAACTCCTTAGAGTTATATTGATTCCAATGAGATCCGAAACTCTCCATAAGGATGACGATTACATGTGGTTTAATCTCTTGCGCTTTTTCATTTAGAGGTGTTTTTCTTTCTAATAAGTTTATTAAAAAGTCTTCGCTAGTAGGTGTTACATCTAGTCCTAAGTAGTCACTATAGGCCTTGTGAATATTATCTCCATACCCCATGGCCTTTGCCATATTAAAGTCTAAAGAAGTTCTTGTTCGTCTTAACTTCATTGCTTTCTCAAAAGTAATAAGTCCATTTAATGCTGTCTGATTAATGAAAAGATTTTTTGAAAAGTCCGCATACTTTGGAGATAAGACCATGATTCCATAACCACCGCGAGCTCCACCAAAGAGTAAGATCAGTCCTAATAATGAAAGAGTGATGTATTTAAAAAAACCCTTATTGAGAATAGATCTCTGTTCATAAACCATAAACTTAAAAGATTTTTTTATATAGAAAAATAAGAATATTAAAAAACCTACAAAACCGGCGATGGCATATTCTAGCGGATAGTTTTTCCAAATAGACTCTAATACAGCTTCGGTGTCGTCCTCAAACAGACCAAAAAATAAAATATTTAAATGATCTTGATAGAAAGAGTAAAAACCTACATCTGAGATAGAAATAAAGACAACGCCAATAACGGCAAAGAATAAAAATGCTCCGGAAATCCAACTGGTAAAGTTAAAGAGCTTTCTTGATTTAAAAAGTGAAGTCAGCCAAAAAAGTAAAAATGGCAAAACAAGTAAATAAGAAGCGACTATGGTGTCGTATTTCCATCCCATAAAAAATGCATATAAAAGGTCACTAAAATGATCGCTATAAATCTTTTGGTCAGCATAATAACCAACGAACCCAACTCTGAATGCCGTTAAGATTGCAATAATTAAGATATATACTTTTAAAAGCCTAGTGTAGGTATAATATAAATAGTCGTTTCTAGTTAATTCAATTTGCATACCACTATAGTAGTTATTTTATGACGAGGTGGAAAGAAAGAAGCCCCATTTAAGGGGCTTTTATTTAAAGTGTATCTGTAAAAGTTTTTCCAGTATTGTTTGGATCTAACCAGTCTTTTAAACGAGTATCTGAAGTCCCATCTCCTTCCCAAGATGTATAGAATCTTCCGTACCAATCAGAAGTCTGAGATGAGCATGAAGCATATCCACCATGTAGTTGACCTATAACTCTGTGATTTTGATCAAATAGTGGTGATCCAGATGATCCTGGCTCAGTTGTTCCAATATCCCAATCCTCAACTCTTACATGAGTATCGTCTCCAGGAATTGCTTCTTTTAAATAAGAAGTAACAGTTGTTGGCTGTTCTTCAAAACTAATTGATTTTTCATCTGTTGCTGGGTGGTGAATGGCCGTTGCACTTGTTGCATCAACTCCACTTCTGTCCCAACCTGCATATTTAACATTCCAATTTGATCTTGGAGGTTGATTTAACCTAACTAAAGTGAAGTCACTTTTAGAACTTGCTGATAAAAACTGAGATCCTGAAGAGAATTGTCTCTTCTTCCCATCTCTTCTTCCTCCACACTTTGAAGTTTGATAATTCCAATAGGCAACTAAAGATGATGCATTTGAAGATGAGATTCGGCAGTGCTTTGCAGTCATAAAAAATGGAGTCCCATCATTTTCAGTGTTGTTTACCATGAATCCAGTACAGAAGGTTGAACCTCCTGTTGAAATGACAGCAACAGAGTTTACTTCCTCTTCCCATCCATTACTTTCAGAACAGGCAACATCAACATTACACGAACCTGATTTCTCAGTCGATTGAGCAAAAGTTCTATATCCTTGGTTAACCTGAAAAACTCCAAACTTAACTTTATTCATCTCTTCTTCTGGAACCGAGAATTCAACAATAACATCTGATGACTCAATGATTGGTGTCCAGAAAACATTATCAATATTATTATCAGCAAAAGTTAAATCTCGAATCGATTTTGAAAAGTCAGAAGAATAAATTTTCACCTTCGAATTTTCAGACATCTTGAAATCAAGAGCAAAATTTAATGATACAGCGTTGTCAGCAACAACTCTATGTCTACTAATCCAAGTACCATTTTCAACTTCCCACTGATTAGCGAATGCATTGATTTCAACTTTTCTTTCAATGGCAAACCTTGGAGCATTTCCAAGCTTTTCATTCTCTACATCTTGATCATGTACTTTATGAATATTAATATCTGAAAACTTTGTTGTATTAATTTGATTTAAGTCTAGTGCAGCATATGACGACATACTAAACGCCAGAATAGACATCCCAATAATATTTTTCACACGAACCTCCATGTTCATTTAAAAATTCCTTTTTACTATTATACGGCCAATTAAAAAAGATAGAGTCTTTGTAAGAAAGTGTTAGAGATTAGTTAGTCTTGATTCTCATTAGTTAAATACTTACGCATTAAATAAAAACTAAGCACGCCCGCAAGTATGTTAGATAATGCCTGAGCATAGAATATTCCTTTTACTTGACCGAAGTAGGCTCCCATTAAGGCTAGTGGTAATAAAAATACAATCATACTTATGATTATTATAAAGGTTGAAGTGTAAGGCCTTCCAATAGCGTTAAATGATGAACTGGTTATCATGCGTGTAGAAGTAAAACCATAGGTCATCGGAACAACTCCTAGGTAGATCGCTCCTAGTTTGATTATTTCAATATCAGTATTAAAAATAGATATAAGATGATTTGAAAAGATAATCAAAACAAATGTTACAAAGACAGACCAAGCAAAGGATAGGGCCACACTTAGATAAAAAGCTTCTTTAATTCTATTATATTTTTGAGCTCCAAAATTTTGGCCAACAATAGGTCCCATAGAGCTTGCTATAGCAATAACAAAGATCATAGCGAATGACTCTATTCGAGATACAACTCCAAAAGCTGCAACGGCATGATCTCCAAACCTTGCTACAACACCAGTTATAACACTTAAAACTAAAGGTTGAATAACGTTTGAACCTGATGCTGGTAGAGCAATAAAAATAATTTTTTTCCAAGAATTGATAGCGTCTTTTATTGCAGGTCTTTTAAAGTCCAGCATTTGATATTTAAAGTGTAAAACAGAAAGAGAAGCTATTAGTGTTATTCCTCTAGCGATAACTGTTGCAACAGCCGCTCCCTTCATTCCCATGGCAGGTATACCTATCCAACCGTA
>CAXGOD010000363.1:0-3339 GCA_964011245.1 uncultured Bacteriovoracaceae bacterium
GTGTCTTTTACAAAATGTGTTGGTAAAAGATCTTCAGCGCAAGAAATACCCTGAATAATCGTCTTGGGCTGCTCATTAAAGATATTCTTTAAGAAACTAACATTTAAAATTTTTCTAGTTTTCTTTCTAAAATAACGTTCTATCAACTTTGTTTGGGCCATGTTCTCTTCTAAATAATTAGAAGGAAAATAATCAAAGGTAGTACCACTTTTAAAATCTATATGTTTTATTTCTGTTTCATCTAGTATTATTTTAAACTTACAGTCAGTTCCATAACACTGAGTCTTCTCAGATATGATATAGCATCCAGCTTTATATTTAAGAAGGAGAGGTTTGTACTGACTTTTTGTGACTATTTCACATCCCTTGGGATTTTCATATCCTCTCGTTTTAGAAAGGATCTTGCTAACGACTTTGGTTATAGAGAATTCACTTCCAGGGTAATCTCCTGTTAGTGTGGGGTAGCATACTGTTTTTTGCATTACTTTATTTTCAAAGCAAAGCTTAAGTCCCCAAAAGCGTCCATCACTTGCTTCATTATTAAAGTCCACAAATGTATTAATAACATCCATCTCACAAGAAGAACCTTTTTTAGCAATATTCTTTTTAGAAAGATGTTTTATCACTCTAGATGTATTTGTGATCCCTTCACTTCCTACTTTTGATGGGCAGTCAGAATAGTCACTAAAAAGTCTAGAGTGATTTAGGGCATAAGATTGCATCTCACAATTTTGACGAGGGGCTAATCCTTTATCAAAAGCATTTGCATAAAGGCATAAGTCTCTATTGGCAGTAAACTCTCGAGCACATTTTTTAACTCTTCTTTTATTTAATTGATTTGTTCTAAGATGTGACATGCACTTATTATCAATATAATGACGACTTTTTTCACCTTTAAGGATTCTTTTCCAAAAGTTTACGTTAAAGAAGTTGTGACAAAAAACTTTAGGCTTTTCTATATTTTCACAAAGATTTTTTAAAAAATCGACTGAGTTTTCGCTAAGAACTTTCTCGTACCTTTTAGCAATTCTAAGTCTTTTTTTTATGTCTTGAATTTCTCTATAGCGGGATTTTGAGAGTATTCGCGCTCTTTTAGTTAAGTTTGGAATTGCATCGATATATTCATGCATTTTACAAAGATAAGGTGTTTTATAGTCATCCAGATACTTCTGATGGATTTCATAGCATTCATCTTCTGTTGTTGGAGATTTTAAATAAATTGTTTTTGCTGTTTTGTTTAGATTCTTTAATTTAAAGTATTGAAAAAACTTTTTACTTTGAGGACATTGTTCAAAAGCAATTCTATCAATAAACATATCAGCTTTTAGAACTCCTGATTTTGTTTCTCCTTTTTTAGTCTTGTACTTAATAATGAAATTCTTAAGGGGTCCATCAGGACCTTTAATGTGACCCGCAAGATAAAGATCATAGAAGCTACATCTATCTTTATAGGCCAGAGAACTATAACGGCTTGGTGAATAGAAAAGTAAGGTATTTATAAAGTCATTATCGAGTTCAACTTCTTCAATATCTGCAATAGTGCTAATATTGACTAACTTTTTTGAAAGTCGATTAAGCTTTTTTTCGTAATTTTCTTTTTGGATACTTAAAAGTGATTCAAAATTTTGGTAAAGGCCTTCAGCAAAAACTGAAGTTGAGAAAAGCACCATGGTCACCAAGGTGACCATGGTAAATTTATTATTCGACTGATTTATTAAGTATTGATGCAACGTCCTCAACCTGTAACTCTTCTGTTCCTGTCTTTTTGTTCTTTCCAGAGTTAAAGTTTATCATACAAAAAGAGCATGATGTAGCAAGTTTCTCAACTTTTGTTGAACCAACATGGTGAAGTCTTCCTTCAACTAATTCAGTGCCTTCATGCACTTCATACCACATATTTCCGCCTCCCATACCGCAGCATAGTGACTTATCTTTGTTCTTTTCCATTTCTTTTAGAGCAACACCTGGAATAGACTCGAGAATTTCTCTAGGTGCGTCATACTCACCGTGATGACGGCCTAAATAGCATGGGTCATGGTAAGTTAACTCTTCCTTCACTTCTTTCGTTGGTTTTAGCTTTCCAGTCTTAACTAGATCAGCAAGTAGCTCTGTATGGTGAAGGGTATCAAAGTCTCCATCATCAAACTTTGCGTACTCTTTTCCGATTGTATGAAGACAGTGAGGACAATGAGTAACTACTTTTCCAAAATCATATTGATTCATATTTGCAATGTTCTCAATAGCTACTTCAAAGAATGAATACTCATCACCAAATCTTCTGATTGGATCACCATTACATTTTTCAGTTTTACCCATTACGGCAAAATCAACACCGGCTTTCTTTAGAAGCTCAACTGTATCTTTCATTACTTTTTGGTTTGAAGCATCGTAAGATCCAGCACAGCCAACGTAATATAAGTAGTCCACTTTTTTACCAGCTTCAATTACGGGAACTTCAAGACCATCAGCCCATGCAAAACGATCATCTTGAGAAACGCCCCAAGGGTTACCATTTACTCTAATATTGTTTACTGCTGTTGCTGCATCCGCTGGAATATCACCAAGTGTCAGAGCCTTGTATCTTTTTAGGTCCATGATTGATTGAACGTGCTCAATATTCATAGGACATTCTTCCATACATGCACCACAAGTTGTACATGAGTCTAATTCAACAGAGCTAAAAGTTTCAGCTCCCCAGAAGTCAACATCTTCAGTTCCTGCACCTTCTAAGGTATCTCTTGTTTTAGTAATGATCTTTTTTGGATCAAGTGGACGACCAGCAAGATTAGCAGGGCAAACCTGAGTACAACGACCACATTCAACACATGCTAAGGTATCCATTCTTTGCTTTGCTGTTAACTCACTTGTTTTTCCAAGGCCAAAAGTTTCCTTTGTTTCATCTTCAAAATCCATCGGATTTAGAACACCACCTCTTCTTAATGGAGTAATCAAAGCATTAAAAGGAGCTGCGACAATATGGAAAAATTTTGTATGGCTTATACTAGCAATAAAAGCCATTGTGTTGGCCATATGGAATAACCATAAACCCTTATAAGTTGTGATTAATGTTTCTTCAGAAATACTCATTAGGTTTAAAGCACTAGCTGCTAGCCAACCAACTGGTGACCATAATGCTTCTCCCGGGATATTTTCTAATCCAACAGCAACCATTCTAATAGCCTCAAGGACAAAACCTATGAAAACTAAAGAAAATATCATTCCATACATGAATAGTTCTCTTGTTGGCCTAGTAGCAGATAAATAATCGGGTTTATCTAGGTATCTTCTTTTATAAGCAAGTACTAAACCTACTAAAATTGCAAGTCCGGCCCAATCAGC
>CAXGOD010000364.1:0-3338 GCA_964011245.1 uncultured Bacteriovoracaceae bacterium
GAGGTGAATTTGGAGCGGCCATTTGATTTGAAAGCATATAAGCTAATTCATCTTGGAATGCATCCGCATCTTCTTTAGTTGCGAAATAATCAAAGTTTTCACCCCAAGTTCTCCAACAACCAGAAAGTCTATCAAATACCTGGCGTGAATCAGTTTCACTTCCAAGAATTGGATTATCATTTTCATCAAGGATTGCCTTACCTTTTTCATCAGTTTGTGGCACACCCATTTTTCTAAAATATTTTTGAGCAATAATATCAGTTGCTACTTGCGACCATGACGCAGGTACCGTAACTTCCATCGTAGAATTACTTGATCCATCAACATTTCTAACTTCGCTGGTACGTTTTTCAAAATCCATTCCTGCATATGGACCTTTTCCCTTCCTAGTAAATACGCGTTTGATTTTCACTGATTGCTCTCCTCGTCTATAAAAATTCAATTGTGTTTGTTTTGTTGTATGTATTAATTAAAAGGCCTAGGAAAAGATTCGTCAACACAATATCTGGTATTTTTTAGCGTCAATTTACTGACGAACACTATATGTAGTGGTACCCACATGCAGTATTTAGGCTTTTTGACATTCAAATATCCGTAATTACATTCAAACTTTTTTTTCGATTGTACCGATTTTTTAACCGAGTAAACCGCTTTAATTACCGCTGGTTACATAAAATTTGTTTGAACATTACACATTATCAATAAAATATATGGGAAATATAAGTGATTTTTATTTTTATGTTAAAATAATTATGCAAAACAAGGATGATTTTGAATGAAAATGTTTATTAGTTTTATGTTTATTTTAATGAGTTCAAACCACTCTATCGCCTTTAGTAAAAAGCACCAAGAGCGTTTGAAAGACAAAAAAGATATCACTTATGAAGACCTGGCCCACGAAAATCCAGGCTGTCCTGAAAACTCAGAATGTTCTGCGCCTAATGGACTTAAGATTGCAAAGTGGCTGAAGACTTTAAAAGCATATTCACAAGACCCCAACGTCCTTTCCATAAAATTAGAACGCTATAGAAAAAAGAATGGCCTACCAATAAATTTCTTGGCCTTTGATTCAAAAGAATTAAAACAAAGCCTAGACCCTGTTATATGGGACAGCCGCTGTAGACATCACAACATTAAAGACAAAACAAAGATAATTAAGGCCATGCAGTTTTTCAGAAATAACCCGAAATCAAAGCAGGTAGTATTAACTAAGGTTAAAACCGCTGGAAAAGTATATGAAATTCCCTATGGAGATCAACCTCTGATGATCTGGAAAAAAGGCATTATACTTATAAAAGACTATGAAGAGTTTCTTTATCACTTATCTGTAAACGAGTCTGGAAAATGGAAAGTCGTTTATGTTCCCTCTCGAATAATTAAAAAAGGTCGAATTTCAAAAAGTAATATTGAGTGTAGTGAGAAATCGAAAGGTGATGAAAACTTTCTTGGTAGTTACTGTTCAAGGATTTGGAACGAAGATAAAAAAGATTATGTTGAGATTGAACAACAGTGGGCTTGCCCTTAGGCCTACCCACTTAAATATTAGTGAACTTTATCTAAGATTGTTTCAAAAGTAGTTGTTTCTTCTCCTGTACAACCGGCTGAAGATTTAACAGTTCTCTTAAAGACAAAACCTTTATACTGATTTGAGAAATTATTGATGATAAACTCATCAGTTGATTGAGAAACATACTCTCCATTCTCATCATAAGAGTAAGCTGTTTCAACTGCTATTTTTAACCAGTTCCCCTTACCTACACCATAAACAATGCTTACCATTTTTCCACTTGAAGTATATCTCTTTGTAAGTGCACCAGAGTCTGCTTGGTCACAAAAGCTTTTTAACGGGCCATCATTTCTTAATACAATATCATTGAAGATTAGTGCTCCACTTGCCATTTTCTCAAAAAACATTTTACCATTTTGATACTCTACTTTTGCCCCTGTTTTGTAGTTTTTAGGGACTGTTCTTCCGCAATCATATTTCTGAGAGCTGAAATCAAAGACTATACCTTTACCAGCATACTGAGACGAAAGTGTTTTTTCTTTTAATGCCAAAGCACTACAAGCTTCTTTGATTGCTGAAACTTCATTCTTATCAAATGTTTTAATATCTTTTAATTCAAAACGAGAACCAATAGTACCTGGTTCACCTTCGATAGGATCTTCTTTTTGTCCACAAGAGATAACTAAGGCCATAAGCCCCACCATCAAAAAGAATTTTGTCATTGATTACTCCTTCAGTGCATAACTACTGAAGGTATTGTTCCGCATTGAAGTCAGTTCGTAAAGGTAGTTTTTAAACCACTCTACATTGAGTTTTTGAAGAACGGCTACTTGAACAGGCGTCCATGTTGCTTGAAATTCGCTTTTTGCAAAGCTATTTAGGAGTAACATATTTGAGATTGTAGAAACTTTAAGTATAGATACCAATGACTTATCAGAGTACATAAAAGTTTTATCATCACTATAGTAAGTTGCTAAGTTCTGGAAAACATAAAGCCCATCACTTGTCCCAGTTAAACAAAGTGTCTGAAGTTCTGCTTCATTTTTATGGAAATGGTTCTCTATAGCTTTTTTAACATGCAAGTCAGCATCATCCCATTTGGATTTTTTAGAAATGTATGAGTATAAATCAGCACCCTTATATGGAAGACTCATAACTGGATAATAAACCACATTTTTAGGATCATCTTTTATCGCCTTAAAATTTTGCTTATAATCATATGAACTAGTCATCCCTTTTACGTTACTCTCATATTTTAATAGATCATTGTGGAACTGAGGACAAAATGTCTGTGATTCTTTCTTTAAGATCTTTGAAAATGTTTGTTGCTGTTGCCAAAGAGATAAGAAATATACTTTTTTAACATTGAGTCTAGTAAACTCATTATCAGCAGCACTAGCTATTGATCTTTTAATTTTCTTAGGAATATAATTTTTTACATAGAACTGAGGAGCTGCGTAATCATCTTGATGAATACTAACTCTTTTAACTCCCTCAACTTGTACTAGATTATTACTAGCGCATGCTGAAATTAAAGTTAAACCTAATAAGATTGAAATGTTCTTCATAAAAACTCCCTTTATCTAATAATTTATCGGATCAAAAGTCTTATGAATTTAAGGGACTAGTCTTGGGGGGACAAATTTTCTGTATTCTGATTAAGAGAGTCCACTACTTCTAATAGCTCTTCTCTTAGTTGTTGATCTAACTTACTGTTATATTTTAGGATAATAATATCGTCATCAGCTTGGATATCATCAATATCATCGTCATCTAAAATGATTATACCTGGATCAGGTGTATCAGCAGGAAGGACAGTTACGTTGGACTC
>CAXGOD010000365.1:0-3337 GCA_964011245.1 uncultured Bacteriovoracaceae bacterium
AACGAAGTTCGTGGAAAAAAATTAGGTATTATTGGTTATGGACATATTGGCTCTCAAGTCAGTGTTCTTGCTGAGGCTATGGGACTTAAAGTTTATTTTTACGATACAGTTAAAAAATTACCTCTTGGTAATGCTCAGGCGGTAAATACTTTAGAAGAGTTGTTAGGGATGAGTGACTTTGTTACTTTGCATGTTCCAGAGCTTGTAGAAACAAAGAACATGATGACTAAAAAAGAGTTAGCACTGATGAAAAAAGGAAGTTATTTAATTAATGCTTCAAGAGGGACAGTTGTCGTTATTGAAGACCTTGTTGAAGCCTTAAAGTCAGAACATATACTGGGATGTGCAGTAGATGTATTTCCAAAAGAGCCTGCATCTAATAAGGATAGATTTACTTCACCCTTACAAGAGCTTCCAAATGTTATATTAACGCCACATATTGGTGGTAGTACTGAAGAAGCACAAGTTAATATTGGCGGAGAAGTTTCAGAAAGTCTTGGCAAGTTTTTAAGACTCGGATCAACTTTCGGATCAGTAAACTTTCCTTCTATTGATATCGCAGCGAAAGCTAACTCATCAAGGCTTTTAAATGTGCACAGGAATGAGCCAGGTGTACTTGGAAAGATTAACAATATCATTTCAGAGTCTGGTGCAAATATCGATGGTCAGTATCTTTCAACAGATGAAACCATCGGTTTTTTAATTGTTGATGTCCATACAGATCATGTTGATGGAATTAAAGATGAAATCAAAAAACTAGAACGAAGTATCAAAACCAGAGTTGTTTACTAGTACTTTCAAGTACTTCTATTAAGGTTATGTGAAGTATAGTTAAGCTTATGTGAAGCCATTGTGTACCTATAATCCATTCTTTTGTGTGTAGTTGTTGTAATAAAACGACTTAAACAAAACACTATCGTATACTTATCGATAGGTATTAAACAAATCTTAAGGAATGCATTTTATTGTAGAAAGTTGCCCACTTTATTACGCACTTTTAAGCTTAGTAGTTGAATACTTGTTAGTGGAAGCTTTTAGGTAATGGGAAACTCTCTTCTACGGTGTAATAGGCGAGAACTATAATATTGGCCATGTCTTCAAAATAAGGCTTAATTTCTAGGCCTTTTTCTAAGTCACAATTTTCAGCTGGACTTGTAACATGTGTAATTCTACAAACAAGAGGTCTGTTGTTGTATTGAGAACAAGAGTCATTTTCATCTAAAAATATGCAACGTCTAACTGACTTATTAAGAGAGCTCCACTCTTTTCCACTTTTAAAGTGAACTTCTTGAGGAGCACGTTTGCTTTCAAGCTTAGAGTCTAAAATTCCTAAGCTTTTTGTCTCTGCTGCGGACAGATGAATTAAATGGTGACAGCAATGGGCACAGCCTTTGTGACAGCTAATATTTTGATTATCAATTTGTGATAGATAATGATCAATCTTCTCTCTAGCGTAAGATAGCTTATCATCAGCACTCATTGTGCTCATGTCTTTTAAAGTAGAGAAGAGTAAAGCTTTAAGTTCCTTATCTTCTCTTGATTTTTTTTGAGCAATAATTGCTCCAAGAGGAAGTGATTTTAACATATCTTAATGATGGTGATGTTTCATACCTTTTGAGGCCTGAACTTCCTTAACTGGAGCTTCAATATCAATTGTAGACTTGTCATCAAAGTGTAATTTAATCTTAACTACTTGACCTTTCTTAAGTGGCTTTTTAAGACCAATAAGCATGATATGATAACTACCTGGCTTTAGCTCAACTGTTCCGTGAAGTTTAATCGCGATGCTTTTTACTTCTCGCATTTTCATCATGCCATCAACTTTAATATGATTATGCAATTCAACTTTTTCAGCATAGTCTGATTCCGCTTTAATAAGTTTGTAATCTTTCTCACCATGATTCATAAGAGTCATAAAAGCACCTGTGGTCTTTGATGTTGGAGGAAGAAGTCTTACATATGCATCATGGACCATTATTCCGTCAGCCATTACATTTAAACTTAAAATAGACATTACAACTAGTAATAATAACTTTTTCATTTTTAATCCTTTATATATTTGTGAATCTTTTCTTGAATTTGGTTTGCTGTTTCACCGTGACGGATAAGCTCTGCCACTTTACCTTCTTTGTTTATAATAAATGCTTGGGTACTATGGTCGACATTGTAGAAGGAGCCACCTTTTTTAGGAAAGTGCTTCTCAAAGGCAACGGCATATATCTTTGCAAGCTTAGCAATTTTCTTTTCTGAGTCTGTCCCTCCAATAAATTTAGGGTGAAAAAACTCAACATACTCTTTAATCTTAGGCATGGTATCCCTTTCTGGATCCACACTAATGAACATAACTTGTAATTTATCTCTATCTTGTTCAGACATCTGTTTTGTTAATGCACCTAAAGTTGCAAGTGTTGTTGGGCAAATATCAGGGCAAAAGAGATAACCGAAATAAATAATAACCACTTTGTCTCTGTAGTCTTTTAAGTCAAATATTCCTGTTGTTGAGGGAATAGAAAAGTCTCCACCAATTGGCATTGTTGAAAGCACAACTAACTTAGAAGACTTAACTTGGAAATAGTATGCTCCAAGTCCTGCAAAAATAACTAAAAGAATAGAGAGTATTATTTTATTCATCATTTAGTTTTGTAACAAAACGGTATTCATAACCGTAAGTTACATCTCCTTTTTTAATTAGAAGTGTTGTTTTCCAAGTCATTCTTTTCTCAGTGCAAGTAGGAAGGTAGCCCTCTGACTGATAAATATTTTCAATAACCTTTAATTTGGTACGATTGAATCCCATCTCCATCTCAAGACCTAAAAAATCGATCCAAACATCAACTTGATCATCAAACTTTGTTTCAACTTGCATTTCGAGAGACTTATTCATTTGGATCGGTTTTGGAGATAGTTTTAGAATTGCTATCCCAAGGTCTGGGACTTGAACTTCACAGTTCTCAACATGAAGATCACAGTCGTTAGTTGGTAGCATGGAAATATTAAAATCTTCAACTTTAGTAATATTCATCGCCTCATAAATAATTAATGATGCGAGTCCTAAAATAAGAAAACTTACAATGTAGATAGCTTTTTTCATAATATTCTACTCACTCCCACCACAATAATAAAAATTCCAGCGATTAGCAAAATGACACTTGCAATAGTTGGAAGTTTCTCTTTGACGGGGCCTACAATTTTTTGAAAAACAATTGGTGTTATTAAAAGTGCGGGGATTGTCCCAAGCCAAAACATAAACATGATCATTAATGATGTACTTACAGACTTGGCAGCAGCACCTCCAATAACAAAGCCATATAACCATCCACAAGGAAGAGTAATGGAA
>CAXGOD010000366.1:0-3330 GCA_964011245.1 uncultured Bacteriovoracaceae bacterium
AAAGTACCATCTTTAATTGCATATTTTTGATATGTAACAATATTGAAAGCATCTTGATACTTTAAACCAGCTAGCTTAGTTGCATAAGACTGAGCATTAAAATTAGAAGCAGTAACCATTGAAGATATTCCACCTAAAGTGATAACTCCATCATGAAGAGCTTTGTTCCAAAAATCATCAGCCGTTGCATAGTCTGATTGCTTAGGGAAAAAATTCTTAGCCCAAACTTTTTTCATATAATCATAAAAGTTCGTATCATTACCAGCCCATTTAAGAAGTGATTCACTTGCCATACGAGTACCAAATAGTGGCTGAATTACTGGTTGAGTAAATGATAGCTCAGAATTAGAAACTAATGTGTCCGACCAAGATTCATAAGTATGATTCATTGGAGTTACAAAGTTACAAAGTCTACTTGTTTCATCTTCGCTCATTGCAAATGAAACCGTCGTTGCAACTTTATTTAAACCCTTAGCAAAAGCTTCAACATTGTAGTAGTTGTATGCAGGGTTAACACCTAAGAAAAGGGCTGCTCCAACTTTTCCAGAATCCATGGCTTTAACAAAACCTTCGAAAGCTTCATCATTTGCAACTAACTCATATGGTTTATTATAAACAAAAACAGTCTTTCCATAGTTATCTAATGCTTGGTTAATTTTATTAACAATAACTTGAGCATTAACATCTGTATCACCAGAAACAACGAGTGATTTACCTGAATTAGCCTTTAACTCTGAAGCGATAATCTTTACGATATCAGCATTTTCAGCAGATACTTTACTATGGACTTTACCAGTGATTTCTTTAAAAACACCTAATAAAATATTTCTTTGATCTTTTACAGATCTTGTAAATCGGTGATCTGCATTTGAACCAGTTAAACTCATATATGATTCAACTTGGATATGCTTATTCATCACAGCGCCATCACTAACAGCACGTCTTGTTGCAAATTGTTTTGCAGTTTTAACATCCTGTAGAAAGTCTGATCCAAAAGAAACGACTACGTCTGCAGCTGCATAATCAAACTCACTAGCTGTTAGCTGATTATGAGTTATTTGATTTGCTTTATTAGCGGCATATAAACTAACAGAGTCATATGCGACATGCTTAGCACTAAACTTAGAAGTAAATTCTTTTATTGCTGAAATTTCTGAAGGACTAGATAAACTCTCTGTAATTAAGTAAACTTCTTTACCTTCTTCGCGAGCTTCATTTAGTCTATCAACTAACTGAACATCTACTGAAGACCACTTAGCTTCCTTCCCACCAATCATAGCACTGCTATATCTATAAGAGTCGTATAATGAAAGAACTGAACCTTGAGATTGAGCATCAACTCCCCCCATAGTTACAGATGACTTTTCGTTCCCTTCAATCTTAATTGGTCTACCTTCTCTTGTTTTAACAAGAATTGGAGTCCCTTTCCAAGTTGATGCATACCAATTAGCCACGCCAGGAATTACAGTATCGTTCTTATATAAATAAGGAAGAGCTTTTGTAACAGGAATTTTGATACAACCCGTAAGAGGTAATGCTGTAACAGAAAACCCCATAATTTTTAAAAAGCTTCTTCTTGATTTTTTTATAGAAAATGAATCAAACTCTCCATCAGGAAACTCTTGAGAAAGAGCTTTAGGATCTAAGACTTTGTTTTCTACATCTTGCCAATAACCATCAACGCTGGCTTCGGTAGATTGGTTTGTTTTTATATCACTCATATTTTTCACCTTTAAAGCTATTTACTAATTAGTTTTTTTAGTAATGGCATTTAGAACAGTCACCACCTGACGCTCTTTTATGGTCCTTAGGAGGGGCAATTTCATTATCTCTGTGACAATTAATACACCACCCCATGCTTAATTTTTTATCTTGATGGTAAACAACCATCTCTTCAACAGCACCATGACATTTTTGACAAGCAAAACCAGCAACATTTACATGTTGTGCATGGTTAAAATAAGCAAAATCTGGAAAGTGATTAACCTTGACCCATCTTATGTTTTCACCAGAATCAACTGCTTTTTGAATTTTTTTGATCTCTGGAGAATTCGTCTTAACTTTAGAGTGACAGTTAAGACATAGCTCTGTAGGAGGTACACCAGCATGACGACCTTTATCGGCTCCAAAGTGACAGTACTTACAATCCATTTGTAGTCACCAGCATGAAGCTTATGTGAAAACGCTACAGGCTGGTCTGGCTGATACCCTTGGTTGTATCCGATGTGTCGAGCTTGTGTAACAACGTAAGCGCCAAAAGCACCTAGTGCTAGAAGTGCAACAAATGCACCAATCAACTTTTTCATACACATTCCCTTCAAATAAAAGTGGTTATTTTAATTCTTAATAGTAATAAATAGTAAATTTTGTAAATATTTTAAGGATTTAGACACCAATTCACAACACAATTCGACAAAAAAAGATGGTTAATATTTCTAATTAGCCTTGCGACTTATCAAGTCATTCTGTAAATGCCCTACTAGACTTAAGTTAGCTTAAAAAAGGCAAAATAGTACTTATTTTTACAAATTTTAGATGCGATGAAACAAATAGGAAAAAATAGCATTGCATCAAAACAAACTTCGTTGTAATTATGATTTAAATCAAATTTGCACAAGGCCAATATGAAATTTTTAGGGAATATAACAGCTGAAGACTTTCTCCAAAACTACTGGGAGAAAAAACCACTTCTCATTAAAAATGCAGTCGAAAATATTTCTGATTTTGCATCAGCGCAAGATTTAAAAGATCTTTCTTTTGATGAAGAGTTTGAATCAAGAATTGTTTATAACGAAAAAGATATTTCTATAAAACACGGCCCTCTAGAAGAGAGCGACTTTAATAAAAAAGGTTGGACATTAGTCTGCCATAACTTAAATCTTTTAGACGAGAATTTCTATGGGCTTCAAAAGGAAATGAGTTTTCTACCTGATTGGCTTTTTGATGATGTGATGGCAACTCACTCAACGGCAAAAGCTAGCATTGGTGCTCATATTGATAAATATAATGTTTTCATCCTTCAAGGCAACGGATCTCGTAAATGGGAACTCCAAACAACCCCAGATCCAACTTATATTGAAGGAATTGATATTAAGATTTTAAAGAATTTTAATCCTGAAATCGAATGGATACTCGAGCCAGGAGATATGATTTATATCCCTTCTAATGTTGCTCACAGAGGAACAAGTCTAACAGAGTCGATATCATACTCCTTAGGTTTCAAATCGTTAGAAGATGCAAACATTTTAAAAAATTACCTTAATGATTTTGCGATAAACTTTGAAAGTGATGATTACCTGAAAGACCAAACAAACACTCCTGTTAATGATC
>CAXGOD010000367.1:0-3298 GCA_964011245.1 uncultured Bacteriovoracaceae bacterium
CTGTAGTAAAAACCAAAGCACTTGCTGTTGGAAAAAAATGTAACAAGTACAAAGGTCCTAATGACTCTGAAATTTTTATTTGGAGAGAGCTAGATCTTTATGCTGACTATGACTATGAAGTTCTCCATTATATCGAGCCCGACTTTATTCCTGAATATATTACTGTAAAGTCAGCTAATCATAAGCTTATTATTGTAAATAGGTCTTTTAAGAAATTAGCTGAAGTTGAGTTAACAGAAGGTTTTAGAGGTCTAGGTGAGGTAGAGTTTAAAGTAGACTTATTAAAAGGTGTGCTTGAAGAGAATCATGGCCAATTTAATAACGGAAAAATTGTTTCAAGTGTTTTATTCGCATTTATTCAAACTAGTAGGACTCAAACTTATTCATGGAATGATTCAGTAGATAAGTTTCTTTTCTCAGGCCCTTCTTATAGCTTTATTTATTTTATTCAAAAACAACCATGACTCTTTTTTTTACGATACTTAAAGGAATTTGGGGACATCTAAATATTACCACTATGGGAATACTTTTAATGTGTATTCGAAAGATTGGGGGAGATAAATACTGTGAGTTTAACAGAGCCTCTGTCGCTCCTTTTTTTTGCAAACTTATTATCGCAGCCGTTAGAATGAAAATTAAAATTGTTGGCTTTGATAAGGCAAATTCAAAACAAACAATCTATATGTATAACCATAACTCTTTTTTTGATATTTTTACTTTGCCTCTGATGAAGTTGAAAAATACCCGCTATATCTTCACTGAGAAAGCTTTAGGTATTAAGGGCCTGCAATGGGCAAACTATGGTAATGATGCTTTATTATTACCAAGTTCTAAAACTGAAAATATAGAACAACTAAAAAGACGAGATCAAAAGTTTAAAGACTTTACTCAACTTTTAAAAGATACAGAAACATCTATTTTAACAGCACCAGAAGGTCAGCATCGCTTTGATCATAGAATTGATCGTTTTAATGATGGAGTCTTTAAAATGGCGACGGAATCTGGTGTCCAAATAATACCTATATTTATCGGCATACCTAAAGAAAATAATCCTTTTGAAGGTTATAAGTTTAAAGCGGGAACGATTACTATTGAGGCCCTTGATCCCATTGATACAAGTAATTGGAAACTAGAGGACTTAGAACAAAATAAAGAGGCCGTCCGTAAGATATTTGTAGAGCATTTTAACAAAGTTCACGGAACGGATACTATCTAAAAGCCATCTCTAACATCAGAAGACCTAAATATATAATCCACTCCATTCATTGATTTTACCTTTTTTAGCCATGGTAATAATGGATAAGAGTTATGAGAATCAACTTTCACTCGAGGTAAAAAATAACAAGGAAGCCCAGGGTAAGCGTGGTGAGCTTCATGATAATTAAAGTTAAAGAATATATACTTACCAATATTATACGGTAGTTTTATACTGCGGGAGTATTTAGCTTGATCCACATATTTTAATGGGGACACTTCTTTTCTGTCAGCTAGTGGCATCTCTACATGGGCATGCTGGCTTAGCATGATCAAGTCAGTAATCATCCAACTAATATAGATTGCTGGTATGATCTTTATAAAAAATGAGAAGTTAAAAAGAATGAATAGAAGATAAAAAAACCCATAGAAATAGATATTTAATTGTGCCTTTTTAAATTCTGCCGTTGGTAAAAAACGCTTAAGTTTTTCTTGTTTCCAATAAATTCCAAAGCGGTACCCAAGTGAGAAGATTGGAATATAGTACTTCCAGCAAAAATTTACGATCTTAACTTGAGCTTCACCTAATTGATCAGCAAATGTTCCTTCAGTAGTAGGATCTTTGTCTCGCCAGCCTGTCCATTCATGGTGAAGGTCATGTACTTTAAACCAATTGTAGAATGGGATGAAGGTAAGGGGGGAGATTAAATACCCAAAAATCTTATTGAGCAAAGTGCCATTAAAGAATGAGTTATGCCCAACTTCGTGCATAAGTACAAAAGCCTGGGCTAAAAATATACCACCTAAAACTTGCCCAACGATATAGAGAGGAAAACTGCTGTCTAATGTTAAGCAGAAGACTAATCCAAAAAGAGCGGGGAGTACTAATAGTTTTAGAGCATCGGTATTATTCTTTTTCATAACTAGTTACTAGGCCTTTTAAGAACAATTGTTTGCATTGAAAGATTTAACTTCTTTTCAAAGAAAAGTATTGGACTCATTATAAATTGACCAAAAAAATATGGAGCCACAATCTTATCCAGGTTCAAGCCTTTTCCAATCGTCTTAGCATATGCTCCAGCAAAGATGTAGAAGTAAGAAGGAAAAGCGCCATATGGAAGATAATCCACGACTTCTAATCCAGCATTTTCCACCATATTGTGTAGAGACTTTTTATCAAACATGATTGTATGCTGAGGAGCTTGGACTCCTGGCCACTTATCTTTAAATAATCTGTACGTAACAGAGTCCAGCCTTGGAACTTCAATAACAATCCTTCCATTATCTTTTATAAGCTCTTTTGCTTTGGCCAGAGTCTTCGGAGGGTTATAACAGTGCTCAAGAAAATGCCACATGGTTATTAAGTCAAAGCTGCTTTCTGGCAGATTTTTTTGTTCATAAAATAATCCGCAGTGAAAATCAATCTTATCAAAGTCTGGGAAAGATAGGTCTTCTTTAAAGTCGACACCACTGATCTTACAATTATATTTATTTCTTAAAAACTGTAAAAAAGTACCAACTGCACATCCAACATCTAATACTTTTGAGTCTTTGGTTAGTTTTACATACTTTTTAATAATCTTTTCTTTCTCTCTATCATGCTTATTCATTGCCCATTCATAAAGCGGAGTTAAAACACCCCAGTTCTTTTTCTTTCTGTGAGCAATATATTCGCTGTCATAAAAATCTTTAATTTGATCAACATGGATTCTAGGATTTTGGTAAACAAGTCCACACTCTTTACATTTAACGTAGTTAAACTCACCATCTTTAGCAGTAAGGTCTTCCTCGCCAACTAAAAAGTGAGAAGTGTTATCTGCTCCACATTGGTAACATTTTACTTGTTCAAATTTATAATGCTTAGGGTTGTTTAGCTTTGTGTACATTTCTTCTATGTTCATACATAACTCCAATGAATGCCTTTTGCGATAACGGCACCTATGATTGTTCCATTTTTAATTATATTTATATCTTTGATAAATTTTTCATCCATTAGCTCTTTAAGCAGTAGAATTACAAAAATTGCTAGCGCCCAGTAAAGACTTGAGTTAAACCCATCTCCTAAAGAATAAATGAGAATAGGGTACTTTAGGATTGAAATGAG
>CAXGOD010000368.1:0-3297 GCA_964011245.1 uncultured Bacteriovoracaceae bacterium
ACTAATTGCAGGTCTTATAAGACCATACATAGGATTTTTTTTATCAGCTCCAGGACCAGAACCCCATAGTAATAAGTTATATCCAGATTGTGCGTTTACTTCACCGCCTAATGCCGGATATGATCTAAGGGAAGCTCCTGCACTAAAGTCAAAATGAGCTGATACTGATAATGGTAATAATACAATAAATAAAGTTTTCAACATCTGTATTCCTAAATTGCGACACCATCATTATCTTGTGAAAACGATTTCATTTTCTTCGCTTAATTGTTTGTTAAATTTATAATTATCCATATCGAAGTTCTTTAAGTCTTCAATCTTTGTTATTTTGTTTTTTAATATGTATTGGCTCATCATGCCTCTTGCTCTTTTTGCATTAAAGCTTATGATTTTAAACTGACCATTTTTTTCTTCCATAAACACAGGAGTAATAATCTGAGCATCTAATTGTTTAAAGTCTATTGCTGAGAAATATTCTTTACTGGCAAGGTTAACTAATATTTTTTCTTTTTTGAGTTCTTTATTAAGATCAAGTGTTAAATTATTTTTCCAGATGCCATATAAGTTTTTTTCACCTAATGCCTTAAACTTAGTTCCCATCTCAAGACGATAGGGTTGAATAAGATCAAGTGGTTTTAGAAGACCATAAAGACCAGAGAGAATACGCAAATGCTTTTGAGCGTATTTAACTTGAGTCTTGTTAAAGCTTTCAAAGTCTAGACCAACGTAGGTATCACCTTTAAATGCATATGCAGCTTGTTTTGCATTTTTTAAGCTAAAGGGAGTTTTAAAGTTATGGTAACGAGTATAGTTTAACTCAGCTAGAGATGTAGAGAGCTTCATAAGTTTAGCAATTTCTTCACTACTTAATCTTTTTAATTCTTTAATTAATTTATTTGATTTTTCTAGGTATTCGCAAGTTGTGAAATCATCTGTAGGTGCGATATGTTCAAAATCGAGTTTTTTAGCAGGGGATACGACTATAAGCATTAAATTTGTCCTTAGTTAGATCAAATTTATATCAAAAACTTGAGATAATTGACAAAAAAAAAGGCCCTCAAAGGAGGGCCAATTTATATTAATTAAGCAATAAATTAATTAGAATGCGTAAGTTGCATCAAGACCAAAAGAAATTAGGTCAGCATCAATATTATTTGCCATATTATGACTAACATATGGAGCTAAGCTTAAGTTTTTGATTTGTGAGTTGTTATAATAAAGAGAGATATCATTATCACCAGCTTTTTGAGATAAATCTCCAGTTGCTTGATCTAAACTTCTATAGTTTTCGAAAAGAGCTGTAAATCCATGCTGATCATTGATTGTATAAGAATCAGCAACCCAAATATAAAGGTTACCTGCATTATTAAGGTCACTACTAGCATTTGCTTTTGTGATTGTTTCGTATGTACCAATAAATGCCGCTACATTGTTATTTGAGTTTGTATCCATCGATGCTATTGCACCAAGTCTTAGTCTTGCATATCTATCTTCAGCATTATCATTTATAGCAAACTCTGTTCTAAGTGCGGGAGTAATTGAAACAGCCCCAACTTTTATAGTATATCCTGAAATTGTTAGTCTTGGATCGATCATTGTTGAAGTGTTAGCTTCATTGTCTGCTGTTGCAACATCTTGAGTTAAACTTCTTATTTCTAATCTAGTAGAAAGGTCGTCATTGATTTTATTTCTTAAAATTAAGTATTGAGAAGAAGTAGTAACATCTGTATCAATATTTTTTCTAGCAGCATTTACATAAACACTTGCTTTAGTGCTCTTTAGGAATTTTTTAATTCCAGAAGTCTTAGTAGATGTACTGATCGTGTTAGTTGTAGCAGCTAGTGCTCCAGTTGCTAATGCGGCAGTAGATAATGCCAAAATAACTTTTTTCATTTATTGCTCCTATGTGTGTTTCATTGCAAATACCTAGAAAGTATATCTGTCTATTCGATATTATTGTTAAAAAAACCGTGTTATAAGTAAAACTTACACGCTGCGCAATAAAATCTCTTAAGATAAACTTGAATACTTCCCCAAATAATCAAATTGGAAACATAATAATGACCACTTAGGTAAATGCATATGGAAAAATACTTACTTTTTTTGTCTTGTATTGTTAAAGTGAATTCAACTAGTTAACTAGCTCAGCTTCAACTCCATCCTCATTTATATCAAATAAAATGGCCTTCATACCTTTATCTAGTGCCATTTTGGCCATCTCTTGAAGGTCTGAAACTTCTAGTTCAGGGTCTAAATTATAATCACCAGCGATCATAGATATAATGGCAACACTATCCTTATATGATTTTTCATCCTTAAGGTTCTCTACTTCTAGCCTAATGAAAGCGTCTAAGCTTTTTGGGTCCACTGATACATCTACTAACATTATAATACCTCTTTATGGTTAACTTCTTTCCATTGTCCTGGCTGCATACCATCAATTCTTAGTTTTCCAATTCCAACTCTAATAAGTCTTAGGGTTGGAAAACCAATTGCAGCTGTCATTCTTCTTACCTGGCGGTTCTTTCCTTCACAGATCTTCATTTCTAACCATGCGGTTGGAATTGCTTTTCTCTCCCTAATCGGGGGAACTCTTTCTGGTATGGTAGGGGATTCTATAAGTTTAGCCTTACAAGGTCTAGTTTTATATCCTTTAATAATAACTCCTTTGGAGAGCTTTATTAAATCTTCAGACGTGGGAACTTTTTCAACTTGAACCCAATATATTTTCTCTTTTTCTGACTTAGGATTGGCCACTTTTTGATTAAAAATACCATCATCAGTCAAAAAAAGTAGCCCTTCGCTGTCTTTATCGAGTCTTCCTGCAGGATATACATCTTTTGGAAGATTAAAATCAGCTAAGGTCTTTGTATCGTCATCAGTTGTAAACTGACAAAGGACTCCGAAAGGTTTATAAAAAGCTATATAAGAATATTTTTTCATGAATAGGTAAAATATGGCAAAACTAATCAAAAGGGAAGAAACAAATCTGCTTTGGTCTGATGAAGAGGGAGATCTTCGTAAGAAACAGGGCAAGGGCAAGCAAGCGTTAGACATCAACCCAAGTGAGATAGATTTAAAAATTCAATTAGAGAAGAACAAACGTGGGGGCAAAATAGTATCAGTTATTATGCCTTTACCGTTTAATCCAAAGTACTTTCAAAAGCTAACTAAAGAGCTAAAAAAATTATGTGGAACTGGCGGCTCATACAAAGAGTCATCTATTGAAATCCAAGGAGATCATAGAGATAAACTTAAACTACACCTCGAAAACTTGGGTTTTAAAGTAAAGCTTAG
>CAXGOD010000369.1:0-3290 GCA_964011245.1 uncultured Bacteriovoracaceae bacterium
AAACATCGCTTCAAGAGTAGCTAAAGAAGATTTCCCAGTGTTGATTCACGGACAATCAGGAACTGGTAAGAAATTATTAGCTAAAAAAGTTCACTCACTAAGTGAAAGAAAAGAAGGCGAGTGTTTAACTGTTCATTGTTCAGCAATTGCTGAAGAGCAACTTGAAGTAGAATTATTTGGTAGAACAGACAGACCAGGTATCCTTCAAAGAGCAAATGGTGGAACTGTAATTTTAGACTGTGTTGATGAATTACCAATCAGTATCCAGGGTAAATTATTAAGAGCAATCATCAGTGGTGAGATCTACAACATCGATTCAAACATCCCAGCAACAATCAATGTTAGAATCGTATCTACTGTAAACAAGAACATTGAGACAGCTGTAGAAGAAGGAAGATTTAGAGAAGACCTACTTTACAGATTAAACATTGTATCTGTTGCAATGCCAGCATTAGCTGATAGAAACGACGATATTAAAGTATTAGCTGAATATTTCTTGAACGCAGGAAAGAAGCCAGAAGATTATAAAATCTTAACAAGCAAAGCGATTGAAAAACTAGCTGGATACAACTGGCCAGGAAACATCCAAGAGTTAAGAAACATAATGGAAAGAACTTACATTTTAGCAGAAGACAAATATGTAGATGAGCACCACCTTCCAAGACTTATCAAAGAAGTTATCGAAGAAGCTCCTCAAGTTGAAGATTTTGCAGAAATGACGCTGCACGCTTTAGAAAAGCTTCACATCTGTAGAACACTAGATCACTTAGGTGGAAATAAGACTAGAGCTGCTAAAGTTTTAGGAATCACTGTAAAAACGCTTTATAACAAGCTGCACAGCTACGGTTTAGTAAATCCTAAGTCAGAATAAAGTTGCGAATGAACTAGTGAAAAAGTATTATAATACCTCGAATGGGAGAGAATAATGGCAAGACCAGCTAAGAAAAAAACGAAAGCAAAAGCAAAAGTTACTAAAGAAGTATCTGCTGCAATTAAAACATTTAAAGCAACTTCAGAAGTTGAGAATTTCTACAGATTTATTCATGAGAATAACCTGAGATTAGAAACTGAAACTTTACTGAAAGTCGTTTTAAAGTCACTTTCAGGATCTAAGAAAAAGAGAAGAGTTCTTCAATAGAGCTATAAATTGGGGGAGCAATAAGCTCCCTCAAATTTAAATTCAAGATATAAGCATGGAAGCCAAGTCAAATAAAAATAATAAAATCATCTTCGACCCCCTATATGGATTCATACATCTTACTCAATTAGAGTATGAAATTATTCATACACCTTTTTATCAACGGCTTCGTTGGATAAAACAAATTGGATTTTCATTTTACACATTTCCAGGTGCTGAGCACTCTCGTTTTGGCCACTCAATTGGTGTTATGTTTAATGCCCACAAAATATTAGAATCAATCGGTAAAGCCGTTAGTGATGACGAGCTGTTTGATCCTGAATTCTTTAGCAAGGAAAAGACAGAGCACCAAAGCTTAAGGCTAGCAGCTCTTTTACATGACCTTGGAACATTTTGTTTTTCTCATACAACTGAAATGGCATATATTCGATTTGGAGAAACAACGAACTCTAAAAACTCTAAAGGGCATCCGGATGATCATGAGCATCTAGGATCGTTTATTATAAAGAATACCAATGATGAGAATGGTATTACTCATATTCTTAAAAAATTTAAAATTGACCCTCAGGTTATTTCTGACTTGGTAAAAGGAATTTCTCCAAATGTATTAGCAAATCAAATTCTTCATTCTGAAATTGATTGCGATAGGATGGATTACCTTTTGAGAGATGCTCATTACACGGGTCTTAATTATGGGACCTACGATCGCGATTATCTGCTTCATCATTTTAGTGTTGTAGAGCAAGCTGGCCAAGAGATTCTAGCGATAAAGCATAATGCTCTTCACTGTGTAGAAGACTTCTTAAATGCTCGTTTTGCATGGTATTCCCAAGTTGTGCGCTCAGCTCGTGGAGCAAAATATGATGCTCTTGCTGAAGAGTTAACATTCTACCTTTTAGAAAAGGGTAAGATTCATACATATTCTCAACTATTAGATATGGTTAAGAATGATCCAATTAAATTTTTCACATTTAATGACCAATACTTTATGCAATTAATTCAAAGTCTCTTTGTAGATGGATTCTTTGATAAAGATATTCGTTTGAAAGAGATTGCAGAGTGTTTGCTTTTTGAAAAGAGTCCTAAGACAGTTAGACTTCCAGAGTTTCAACAAAGAATTCTAAATCAAGATGAAACGACTGTTAATGAGAAGATTATTAAGAAGGCCAATGAAAAAGCTAAAGAAATTCAGGATATCCTTAAGAAAAAAGGTACTGCAAAAGACTGGATCGTTTTAGATATACCTAAAAAACCAATTATATTTGTACGTTCTAAAAAGCAAATTATTAAAAAACAATCATTCCCAAATGTCATGCTTGAAAGAGACCCTGCAAAAATTCTTACTGAGAATGGGGATGTTCAACTCTTAGTTGATGTTAATAATTCGATTATTGCTAATCTTCAGAATATTAATAACTTCGTTCCAAATGTTTATTGTTCTCAGTCGGCGTACGATTTACTTAAAGATGAAGGCATTATTAATTGAGTCCATCTCTATGGTTTTGTGGTTTTTAGTGTCATAATATCCCTGAGTCATATTCCCAGAGCAAAATCAACAGGTACTGTTCTTCTAATATTATTCAATACTTTACTTTGTGCATTGAAAACAGTTAAAATATAGGTAGCAGATGGATCTGCTTCTACTTGCAATATTAGGTAGTTATAGACACTGGAAGGTCGAATGAACAGCGAGCTAAATCGAAATCTAAAGCAAACTAAAAGCTTAAGGAATTCCTTTTTATTTCATCTAGAAAACATTAACGTCAAGTTTGGTAAGAGCATGGCATTAAGTAATGTCTCTTTAACTGTAAACCCCGGAGAAATTCTTTTTGTAACAGGTAAGTCAGGAGCAGGTAAAACGACAATGTTAAATGTTTTAGCTGAAGACATTGATCCTACTTCTGGTAAACGTTTTGTTCCTGATTATAACTCCACTTTTGTTGCACAAGTTTTCCAAGACCTTCGTTTAATGGAAAATAAGACTTGTGAAGATAATTTATGGGTAAGTTATGATCCAACTTTATATAAATCTAAAAATGAATTTTTCCATGATCTTGAAGAGCTAGCAGCGGCTTTAGGTTTCAAGGATAAGCTTGGTATTAAACTTAAAGATGCCAATGGTGGGCTAAAGCAAAAAGTTGGAATGGTAAGG
>CAXGOD010000370.1:0-3280 GCA_964011245.1 uncultured Bacteriovoracaceae bacterium
ACTGAAGTGTATAATTACATAGCTCATCTAGATTCATCCTCTGGAAACTGGGAAGAAATAAGAGTTGGACCTCCTTACTTTAGTCCTGAAGTTGAAAAACAACTACAGGCCATGGGACATAAAATTAAGCATAAAGCTTTAGGTTGTAAAATTCAGGCAATAATGAAATATGACGATGGAAAACTCCATGGTGTAAGTGACCCTCGTGAAGAAGGTAGAAGTTTTGGACTTTAGTTTTGGCACTAATAAATAAAAGCTTAATTTTAATTTTAATATCTCTAAGTTTCAGCGTATATGGAAGTTCAGAGAAATTTGTTCTAAACGCCATCTACAGCGAAATCTATAAACGTTTGGAAAAAATACCTCAAACTGAACCAATTAAGCCCAAAGCTACTTCTTTAAATAAAGGACAGCGTGGGAAGATGATTGTTGAGCGCTTAAAAGCGCAGGCCCGTGCAAGGATTGCCAAACAAAAGGGCCTTGATCCAAGAAAATTTAAGTCTGGTAAAGATATTGTTAAAGGATCAATAGAAGATAATAAAAAATTTATCGCTCATATTTCAAAAATTAAAAAAGAAATGGAGAGTGTAAGGCAACGTACCCTAAAACCTAGTGAATGGAGTGATGAGTTTAAACGGCTAAGGTTAGAATGGGATAAGAAAAAACAGGAATACGTAAAAAATATTAATGTTTATCAAGATAACCTAATAGACATCCCTCTTATTCTACCTGTAACTAAAAAAGATAAGAATAAGAAATCAGAAATCAAAATCAAAAAAGAATATACGTTGGTACAAGCTGCATTTTCTATTCCAATTAAAGATCAAAAAGCTAGACCTACATGTTCTGCATTTACAGGGATTCGTGCCATTGAAATTCAATTGGCACAAAAAGGAAAAGTTTACGATTTAAGTGAGCAATATTTTTACTGGGCAAGTAAACCTAACTGCCAAAGAAGTACATGTGCTAAGAAAGGTTCTTGGGTTGGACATGGATATCTTTTTAGCAAAGAAAACTCACAGCTAGATATACCAATGGAGTATGATTGCAAATATGTGAAGTATTCTAAAAATAATAATGAAACACAAATTCCGCTATTATCTAGTTGTCGTAATGGCCAAGTTAAAGTTTCAAGTTTTAGTTATAAAAAAAACTTAGATCAAGCTATTAGCTCATTACTTAAAAATAGACCCGTAGTAGCAAGTATAAAACTAACGCCAAATTTTTATAAAAACACCGGCTTGATTTTAGATATTGAAAAAAACATAGGCCCAGAAATGGACTCTCATGCCCAAGGACATTCAGTTCTTTTAGTTGGTTTAATAAAACTACCAAGTTCTCTTAATGAAGGTCAATATTGTTTTGTTACAGCTAATAGTTGGGGAGAAGGTTGGGGACAAGGGGGCCACTCGTGTATTTCTGAGAACTGGTTGATCGGACAAAGACAGATCAACCCTTTCGTTGTTGTTAATTCTATTAAATTCTAAGTTTTTATTCGTATTTATATTTATTAGATTGCTCTTCTTTAACCTTAGGTAGGTTAGAGCTCGGTTTACCTTCTTCACATGTTCTTTTAAAGATTGGTCCTGTTGGAGTTTCTACATGAGTTACATCGTAAACAATACCAGTAGCATTTCCGCGTACTTCTAAAGAGAACTCACTTGAATCTGGGTGATATTCATTTAGTTTCATTTCAACCCATTTATGCATAAGATCTGGGTCCCAAAAAAAGATTTCATGATGATCTTCATCATCTGTTGCCCAGCTGTGTTGACCCATGGCCAAGCCAAGAAAGCTTACCTTATTTTCTAAAACTGGATTACCTAAAAGCTTATGTGGAACTTTTACACAATTTGTCCAATGCTGCTTGTGCTCTTCTTCTAAAAGGCCAGCTACATCCATAAAGCTTGCTCCAAAAGCAGAGCATCCAGCACCCTCTCCATGAAGAGGAGAGTTAACCAGGCCATAATAATTATGAATATCATGAATCGTATAATCTGCTATGTATTCTTCAATTCGTTTAGCTGTTTTGTGATTGACTTTGAATTTTGCAAAGTTGATTGCTTTATTACCTTTTTTAAATCTCTTTTTATATTCTGGTGCAAGCTCTTCTTTACTTTCAAGACGCCCTGGAAAACTGTGAAAAACAATTCCAAGCCCAATTTTATCTTTTAGAAGAAGTTTAGGTGCTTGTTCAGTTGCCCCTGTCATGCCGGTATGAATATGAACATGCTCACCATCGTCATTTGTATATTCAAGTTCTATGTTTACATGACCCATAAATCTATTATCGTAAATTGCGAGTTTGTTTTTTAAAATATCACGAGCAAGAGCTGTTGGTGTTTCCCAATTTAGCCCTAATGGTGAAGGTATAAAGTATAATGTCATCCATGCTTCTTTACTCATAATTAGTTCCTTAATTTTAGTTATTTATATAATATTGCCCTCTTAAATTTTCTTCAAGGGGGTTAATGTTATTTGCTAAGCGTTAAGCTTTACAAACCAATGGTTTAATTCAAAAATGTATAAAATAGATCAACTAATAAAGGATATTTATGCAAGACGTAAAAGTTAAAGAGTTTACTATCGTTGCGGTGATTTTGGGGATTATCATCGGTATCGTTATGACAGCTGCCAATGTTTATCTTGGCCTCTATGCTGGTATGACAGTTTCGGCTTCAATTCCAGCTGCTGTTATCGCGATGGGAGTCTTTAAGGGGATTTTGCGTAGAGGATCTGTTCATGAATCAAATATTGTTCAAACTATGGCCTCAGCCGGTGAAAGTTTGGCCGCAGGAATAATTTTTACTTTACCTGCACTTGTTATTGTTGGTGCTTGGAAAGACTTTGAGTTTTGGCCGACAACTTTAATTGCTATTTCAGGTGGTCTTTTAGGAGTTGTTTTTATGATTCCTTTAAGAAAGGCATTAATTAAAAATGAAAAAGAATTGATTTATCCAGAGGGTGTTGCTTGTGCTGCAGTCTTAGAAGCTGGAAGTGCAGAAGATGGTAAACAAGGTTTTATCACTATACTAAAAGGACTTTTCCTTGGTGGAGCTTTCAAGTTTACAGCAGCAGGTCTTGGTGTTTTTGCTGGAAGTGTTGAAGTTGCCAGAAAAATTGGTGGAGGAACTTGGTTTACAGGTTTAGATATTTCTCCGGCACTCTTAAGTGTAGGCTATATCGTAAAGCTAAATGTAGCGATTTTAGTTTTTATTGGTGGTGTTATTGGATTTAATATTGCAATTCCTATCTTAGGTATTCCTAACGGTATGGAAGA
>CAXGOD010000371.1:0-3271 GCA_964011245.1 uncultured Bacteriovoracaceae bacterium
GCTTTCTCAGCTAAAAAATCATGAGGCAATTCATTACTAGATTCCATAAAGTCCTTTGATCAATTAAAGACGGACCTACGAGATTCGCAGGCCCGTTATTCTAAATAAAAAATTATTCAGCAGTTTCTTCTGTTGCTTCTTCTGTTGATTCAGCATTAGCTGTCTCTTCAGTTTTTTCAGCAGCTTTAGCAGCTTTTTTCTTAGCAGCAGCTTCTTGCTTTTTCTTCATTTCTTCTGCTTGCTTAGGATCGATTTCAACTTTAACTTTAAATGTTGCTTCAACACCTTTAAAAAGTTTTGCTGTAATATCGTATGTACCTAAAACTTTAATTGGAGTATCGATAGTGATCATTCTTCTTTCGATTGTGATCCCTTCTTTCTCTAACTCTCTAGCTAATTCAGTGTTAGTAACAGTACCAAATAATGAACCGTTTCCACCAACTTTCTTAACTAAAGTAACAGTGATTCCACTTAATTTTTTTGCAGCTGCATCAGCTTCAGCTTTTTGCTCAGCAACTTTTTTAGCTAACATTTTTTCCATATCAGCCATTTGTTTTTTGTTTGAATCATCAGCAAGAATTGCTTTCTTAGCTGGGATTAATGAGTTTCTAGCAAAACCAGGTGTAACATTTACGATCTCACCAACGTTTCCTAAAGACTTAACGTTTTCTGTTAATATAACTTTCATTATTGTTCTCCTTCATTTTTGTTTCTATTAAAAAAGCGTCTAAAGTTAACAAACATATCGAACAGACCAACAATTGCTATGAATTGTGCTGCCGTTAATATTGTTAACATAACCAAAACAGTTCTTAAAAATCCTGTAAGCCTTGCATAATCTAGAAAGTCTAAATAGATGCCAAAGCCTTGGAAGAAATAAAATATTCCTAAAAACTTAAGAATATTCATCCCAATTAATGGATAGACTGCACCTAAACTCTCACCCCATAGGAACATTAAAAAACCAACAATAACAATCCAAATAAAATGATCTGGAACTTTAATTCTTAAAAGATCCTTTTCAGTGTATTGCGGTGGAACAAACTTTTGTACCATTCTGTTACTGCGTAATAAAAGAAATAGATTTGCCCAAATGATCAGAAAAGTACCTATAAAGAAGTAACTTGGAGCCTCTTTCAAAACTTCATCAGCTAAAACTTCAGGTTGACTTAAAAGTGCGATGATATCAAAAGATTCTTTTGTATCTGTTTGCGCTTTTTCAATTTTTTCTTTTTGTAACTCAAATATTTCTTTATTGTTTTTAATTTGTTCTACAAGATTGGCCTTAATATCAACATTAAACCCTTTTACAATTATTAAAAGTAAAAATAATATTGCTAATATAAGTGACCCGCCAAACTTAACCATTCCCTTAACAGGAGAGATACCTCTTTGTACAATCTCTGATATAGCTACTGCCACAACAAGTGACATTGAGTAGGCCATAAAGATTGTAAGGTCCCCAAAAGCTGTAAGTGATAAGATCAAGCTTATTAACCAAGTCGCTAAACCAATTCCATACCCCTTAACTCTACCGTAGATAACTGCAGCAAAAGCAATAGGGAAAGGAGTAAAAATAGACATAATAAAGCTCATACACAATATAAGTGATATTGCGCCCATCAGAATTAACTTTGATGAGTTAAATGGAATAGCTTGTTGTTTTACGTCTTGTTCGTACATCTAATTTCCAGAAATTATCTTGCTGTTTGGTTAGACATATAACTAATAAGACCCATACATCTACCACGCTTAATAGCTGTAGTTGCTGATCTTTGAAATCTTGGTCTTAAACCAGTTACTCTAGCTGGAGAAATTTTACCAAATTCATTTACTAACCATGCGTAAGAATTTGGATCTTTCCAATCTGGAGCAGTTTTCTTAGCAGAAAAATAACAAGACTTTCTCTTAGAGAACATTTTCTTTTCTTTTTCTAATTCACCTGTTGATTCTGAAGAGTGACTTGGGTTTTTGTAACCTTTAACAAGAGTTTCTTGCTCAGCATCAACGCCTAATTTAATGAACATGAATTTTAAAACATCTTCAGAAATTTTGAAACGTCTTTCAAGTTCGGTGTTACAAGTAGTGTCTGCTTTGTAAATAACATAAAAGTAGTTACCTTTTGTAACACCATTTTCAGTTGGTTGAGCAAAAGTTTTTACTCCCCAATTGTCATTTACTAAAAGTTCACCATTGAATGATTTGATTGTTTCTGCAACAAATTCAGAAACTTTTTTAATACCTTCTTCTGTCGCGTCTGGACGAAGTACGTACGCCGATTCGTAAATCATAGTTTATCTCCTGGGTATATATATAGCCCTGCCTGTATGACAGAGCGAGTTTACTATTGATTATTATCAAATTGAATGTGCCGGTAAGTTAGCATGGGCCTCTCTAATTGAAAACCCTTTATTAAAGACTATTTGCACGATAGACTCGATGCGAAATTATTTTACTTTTACATTGCAGAAAAAATACCTATGATACTGAAAATGCGTGTTTTATTAAGCTTTATATTGCTAAGCCTCTTCAAGATGTTTAGCCGAATATTCTATAAATTTGAGATCAAATGGCTCAACAGTAATCCTACGTGGAAAAAAGTTAGATTTATTGTCTTTTTAAACCATACTTCACTCTACGAGCCTCTTTATATTGGAATAGTTCCTTTTACATTTCTTTGGCGTTTATCTAGAAAAATGGTGGCTCCTGGTGCTGATAAAACATTAAACAGGCCTATCGTTGGAAAAATCTGGAAGCTGATGGGCCCTGGAATTTATTCTATTAGTAGAAAAAGAGATAAGACATGGCGTAAGTTCATGGATGCTATTCATAACCGCTCTGTAATTGTTATGGCCGCAGAAGGCAGAATGAAAAGAGAAACAGGTCTTGATTTAAATGGCAGACCCATGACTGTAAGAGCTGGAGTTGCTGATGTTCTTGAGCACCTTCATGATGGGAATATACTTGTTGCCTATAGTGGCGGTCTTCACCATGTTCAAAAGCCAGGACAAACTAAGCCTAACTTTTTTAAAACTCTTAAAATAAATGTCGAAGTTTTAGATATTCACGAATACAAATCGAAGTTTAATACCGAGGGCATCCAATGGAAAAAAGATGTTGTTGCTGACTTTCAAAATCGTCTTGAAACTAACTGTCCTACAGCTGATGATACACCATTCATAAAATCGACTGATTTTAATGATAAAAATCAGGGCTAAACATTTCGACAATAGCTGACTATACCGATATGTTATAATGAGTTAGGAATATT
>CAXGOD010000372.1:0-3257 GCA_964011245.1 uncultured Bacteriovoracaceae bacterium
TAGAGGTATTCATACTCATTGATATAAATAATTATCTTTTGTGATTCTTCTTTTTCATCAATTTGATTAATAACTTTAGAAAAAAATCTTGAAAAGTTTTTTTGAGTTTGTTCAACATATTGTACTCTTTTAATTACCTTCTCATAGATATGTCGATAATTGGACTCGATAGATAGGGTCGCCAGGTTATAGTTTTCTTGCATAAGGCTGAAGAGCTCATTAAAGCTGCTTTCTAAAAAATAATCAATTTCTTTAAAGTCATATCCTTCTTTCAATTTAGGGAAGTCAAAGCTTGGTAGATCCCCACTATCAGCACTTGGAAATAATTTACGAATAAAATTGCTATAAGGGGTGATGATTATAGTAAAGATTAACGTTGTTACAAGATTAAATATAAGATGTACTGTGGCCAGTGCAACTGCTGGCTCCATCCCTGTAAACCATAAACTCATATAAGGAATAACAGGTAAGAATATAATAACTCCACTGACGTTGAAGATTAGATGGCTGATTGCCGTTCTTCTTGCTGAAATATCCATGTTAATAATGGCGAGCATGGCAGTAACAGTTGTTCCTATATTAGCACCAATAATAATGGGAATAGCATTGTCTAAGGATAAGATTCCAGATTGAGTAAAGATAACAGCAATACCAGTTGTCACTGAGCTTGATTGAACTAACACTGTAAAAAGAGCCCCCATCATTAAGGCGGTAAACATATTTTGAGGGGAACTCAAAAAAGTTAAAAGTCTTGGGTCATGTTGAAGTGGGGCAACTGCTTGAGAAATTAAATTTAGACTAAAGAAAACAAAACCAAAATAAAAAATCGTCTTTCCAATAAATGACCAACGGGTTTTAGATATGCTTACGATAAATCCAAGGATGATAATGTAGGGAGCAAAGTTAGTTAATTGAAAGGCTACTAGTTGAGCCGTAATTGTTGTACCAATATTAGCTCCAAAAATAATACCTAAACTATTTTTAAAACTAATAACTCCTGCGTTGACAAGACCCATGGTAATCACAGAGGTTGCTGAGCTTGATTGAATTACAGATGTTACCACGGCGCCAATAATAACTCCGACAACAGGAACTTTTGTTGCATCTCCTAAAAACTGGCGAAAGCGCTCACCTGAGATACGTTGAATTTCTTTAGAAAAACTTTCTAACCCAAATAAGAACAGAATAATGGTTGTTACACCGGCTAGGGCAATATTTAACTCTGACATATATTATCAGATTATAAAGAGGGAGCGGGACTGGCAAGCTAATTAAGATCAGCTTAGGTACCACAAAAAGTATGTTTAACTTCTTGCTCAGCTGTAGGAGCTTCTTTTAGGTCATTATCCTCTGAAGCTACGCTATATGGAGAAGCATAGGCCTTAGCAAGCTTGTGTACAAATGAGTAGTCTCCTTGGTAGCTTTTAGCGATTGCTTCTTCAATGTGATGATTGCGAGCAATAATTTCTGGATTATTTTCATTCATAAGCTTGATTGCATCAGAGATATTTTGTGACTGGTTTGTTAACCTGTTCATTATTTTTTTATAGATATTATTATCAGAGTTTAATTGATTAGGGAGGTTTTTAAAAGTAATAGTAAAGTCTAGTTTATTTTTCTCCATATAGTCTAAAAACTCTTCAATTATTTCTTTGTCATTTTCATTAGGGTCAAAGATACCTAGTTTTTTGGCCATCTCTTTAAGCCAAATCTCTTCGGAATTATTTGGAAGTTTAGATAATTCTAATTCAAAGGATTGTATTGCTTGATCAGAGTCTTCATATATACTAACTAAACAGTTTGCTAAACTGGATAGGTTCCACATAATTATATTTCTTTGATTTAAATAACTATAACGTGAGTATCTATCGATGGAGCTAAACACTTTTTCAGCTTCGTAGGTATCCATAAAAGCACATGGGCCAAAATCAATCGTTTCTCCACTTATCGCTGTATTATCTGTATTCATAACTCCATGGATAAAACCTACTGACATCCATTTTGCAATTAAAGAAAGTTGTCTTTTAGATACCTCTTGGAAGAAGCTTAAATATTTATCATCTTCTTTTTTTAAATCGGGAAATAGTCTTTCAATTGAATAATCTGTAAGTGCTTTTAGGTTTTTAAAATCTCTTTGATAATAAAAATATTCAAATGTACCAACTCTAATATGTGCAGATGCTACACGAGCAACTACTGCTCCAGGATGAAGTTCTTCTCTTTGAACTTCTTCACCTGTTAAGCAAACAGCTAAAGACTCGGTTGTTGGAATATTTAGACTTTTCATATATTGACTTACGAGATGTTCCCTAATTGCTGGACCTAGTGAGCAACGGCCATCACCGCGACGAGAAAACCTAGTTCTACCAGAGCCTTTAAGTTGTAAATCAAAGAGTTTGTCACCCACAGGGATCTCTCCAAGAAGAGTGGCCCTTCCATCTCCAAGTTGAGGAACAAAATGTCCAAATTGATGACCGGCATAGGCCAAAGCTATAGGATTAGAGCCATTTATAACATCTTTGCCAGTTAAATAATTAGCAATATCAGTTTTACTTAGGCCGTCGTAGCTAATTCCTAGCCTAGAAGCCAAATCCTGATTGAAAACTAGTAACTCTGGTTTCAGGTAGGCTTCTGGATTAATTTTTTGATAAAAAATATCAGGTAACTGAGAATAGCTATTTTTTAAGTTCAACATATCGATACTTTACATGTAACAGAGCTTTGTGAATAGCAAGAATTCTCTTATACAGACTTTTGAATCATTAAAGCTTGTGTCATAATCTATGTATGGAGAAGCTAGAATCTAAGATCAAAAAAGAGATCATTCAGTCAATTATAAATGAACTCAGTAAAAAAGAGCCAGATCTCTACTACACTGATACAATGACGATAGCTTCACTTGTTGTTGAATATATTCAAGATAAAAAATTAAAACAAACAGAGTATGAATTAGTAAAAGATCTATCACGAGATGATATACAGGTCTTAATGAGCTATAACTCAAATTGTTGTTAGGAGAAAGATGAAATCAATAGCTATTTTAGTAGCCAGTTCTGGTAACAATATAAAACTTGGAAATAATATTGCACTTAAAGCAAAAGAAGTTGGACTAGAAGTAGACCTAATAAACCTAGTTGATCTTGATATGCCTCTCTATAGTACAGTAAAAGAAAAAGAGGGAGTTCCCGAACAGGCTACAAAGTTAAAAGAAAAAATTGCAAAGGGAGAAGATATTTTTAATAGAAACTTTAGTTTTA
>CAXGOD010000373.1:0-3254 GCA_964011245.1 uncultured Bacteriovoracaceae bacterium
AAAAATTAACTCTTCTACAATTGGAGCTAAAATAAGTATTTGAACAAAAAGATTATCTACATATTTAAAAGGAGCTTTAAGCCCAAAAAGGTTAACAATAAAAAGACTGAATGAGGCAGCTCCTAAAACAGCAATTGATCTAGCGAATAATCCCTTAGGGTGAATAAAAACTTTAAAATCAAAAAGCCTGAAAGAGAAAGTGATTAAGGCAACAAATGTAATATCAAAAATATAGGCCACAGAAATTGATGAGTTCCATTGGAAAAGGTCCCATGGAAAGAACCATGCAGTTCCAAAGTAAATAACTGGTAGTACCCAAATTAAATGATTCATCGTTTCCTTAAACTCAACCTAACTAAAAACATTTCGACAACAAAGAATATAATAGTGACGATATAAAAACCACCTGTTTTAAAGAATAACCAGGTACTAGTTTCAGTAAATACAGCGATAAAGGCCATAAATATTCCGTAAACAATGAGAAAGACAGAAAGATCCCTTTCCATGCGCATAATAATGACATCAGGCAATGGATGAGCATGCATGCTTTTCATCGTTTCCACCATCAGACTCTCTTTCTTAATCAAGCGGTAAAGAAGATACCCTCCCATTAAAACCCCGGTGAAAAAAGGTTGTAGTTTAAACCAAATTCCCTCTTGAGCAGCAAAAGCAATTCCACCAAGAACAACTATGAGAAAAAAATTAAACTTTGATAATGTATGGATATGTTTTGTGAAAATCCACTCTAACGATATTTCTAGTATGGCCAGAATTCCACCACCAATTAGGGCCACTTTGAGATCATACTTCGCTTCTAGATAAGCATAGGCAAGAGCCGGCAGTAATGATGCCCAAAACATTTGTTTTTGTGCGGTTTTGTTCATTTGCTTAGGCTAACTTTTTTAGCTTACCTTCGCAATAGTTCAAGAACTCTTTTTTAAAGTCTATTGGATCGAGAATTTCAATATCTGTACCTAGTTCACTAAGCCATTCATGAATCTCTTCGGTGGGTTCAATAGAGGCTGCCCAAATAAAGTCACCGTCAGGATTAGTAAACATACAAGGTCTATCAAAGTGATGATGGGGAACTCCATTATCAAAGTGTTCTCTATTATATACTTTTAGAACAAGTCTAATTTCATTTTCACTGATCGCTCTAATACTTGAGACGAAGTCTTCTATTTCAAGTTTAGAAAATTGAGGTGTCCATTCTACGTCTTCTTCGTGTACTTGGGTTATTGAATCGATACTAATATTTAATAAACACTTATCGTTAAGACCTTCAGCCACTAAACTTAGCTCGCCATCTAAAAAGACTATCTTTCTTGGATAGACCATAAAGTTTTTCTCTCTCATCTGAATATTTAAAATATCTTCTTCTATAATTGATTCTTCAATAAAGGAGATAATCTCATTTTTCGGAACCATTCCACTCTCTACAGCTTTTGGTGCTTGCATTTGCATTATTCCATCAAGTGTTTGCATTGGTGTAAAAAGATCGTATTGATTATTTTCTTGTTCTGCTTCACTTAGCTTTGCAACGAATTCTTCGTGATATGGTTTTCCTTCGCAGGCACTCAAACTTGGAAAATGGGCCTGAAATTGTAACCACTCAAGGATATTAAACTCTAATGTGATTTTTGGTTTTTCTGTGGGTGGACAAAGTTGTCTTTCATCACCATCAGTATAATGATCAAGCTCGTAACTAACTTCTTTTAGAAATGAAACGAAAGAGTTTAATTGTCTTCCCGAAATATCTAAATCATTACAAATGTCTTCAAAGTTCTTTTTATGATCAAGTTCAATGAGATACTTAATAATCTCCCAAAATCTTGCTTGATCCAACATCGACTGTGAACTCATATAACCTCACTTTTTCACGTTGAGTACTTGTCGGTTTTTATCAGGTACTCTTTAGAAATATTACTGTTCTGCTCATGAAATCGATGACTTGGGCCTTTGCATCGCGGGTTTTATGGTGGTAAACTATTAAAATGATATGGAAAAATGCTATGAAATATCCAGTACTTATCGCAGGTATTGTTCTGTTTGGTATCTTTTTGAGCCAAGATTCTACTAAAAAATGGTGGAATAAAATCAGCCGTCGTTATGTACCAAGTACATGTGATGCTGTAATGAACAGGGTGGCAAAGAAGGCTCCTTCCAACTGGGATATGGAGTGTCCAGATACTCAGGCGTTGGTTATTAATATCAAGTTTAAAAAGACTGCAAAGTCTCACACTCAACAAAGAGTTCTTATGTATAAGCAACTAGCGAATACTTATTCAATGCTTGCTCATTATGCAAATATCAAACTTCCCTACTTTGATGAAAAAGAGAAAAAACAAAAGAGTTATAACGAAGTAGAAACGCTGGAAAGACTTCCTATAGTAAGAGTTAACCTCCGTCATCCCCAATTAGCCATTACTTCTCAATCAGACGGACAAGCCATTGCAAAGTATCTTGTCCTAAAAAGAGAAGAGGCAATCTTAAAGCATTTGCAATTAACTGTTAAAGTCAACGAAAAGACTCCTTAAGTCTAGAGACTCATCTTTCAAATCGAATTTCTTAGAATTATAAGTAAAAATATATTGGTAGCAATGAAGCATCATTCTTGAGTGTTCTGAAGCTCCATAAAGAGTATCTCCCAGTATAGGATATCCAGCGGCTTGCATCTGAACTCTAATTTGATGTCTAAAGCCTTGCTTTAAAGAGACTCTAATTAAGCTTAGATCTTTATCTTCATAATAATCTAGACGTTCATAAGAGCTCTCACATAATTGCCCTGTCTCATCCACCTGAACTTTTGCTTGGTTCTCTCCAAAGCTTTTTAAGTGATGAGATAACTTGTCAGCGTCTTTCGTTTTTCCACTTACAACAGCGAGGTAATATTTTCTATGAACTATGGAAGAAAAGTTCTCTCTTAATTCCTTTTGATACTCAGTCTTTTTTGCAAAGTATAGAAGGCCACTTGTGTCGTAATCTAAGCGATAGAATAATCCCCTATCGTAACTCTCTTTATTTACACTCAGAAGCTCAGGAGCAATTGTAGCGAGATATGAAATGATATTATCTGTTTCATCGTAGCTAAGTGGGTGACAATGAACTTTTGCTGGTTTTGAGATCACTAAAAAGTGTTCGTCTTCAAAAAGTGTTTTTATTACAGGCCCAAGATATACAGGGTTAACCTTCCCGTAGTTAGTAATATTTATGGGTATACTTACTTCATCTCGGACTAGAACTTTCTTTGCCAA
>CAXGOD010000374.1:0-3231 GCA_964011245.1 uncultured Bacteriovoracaceae bacterium
TGTACCCTTTTTTTGTCGTTTTGATAACCTTCTATCTTTCAGTCCAGCCACCAACTTGACCGCCCTCAAAATAGATATATTTCACCTTACCATTTCGACTATATGCCCAACGTTCATTTTGATATTGCGGGTCACCAGAGACGTCTTTTCTGTCAGGCTGCCCCCAACTTCTAAGCACATCTTTCTTACCCATTCCCATGATAACCTCACTATTATAAGCGGCCATACGTGACTCTCTAACTGTATAATAACGTGGAACTTCTATTCTTCTGAGCTGTAAATATTCTCTTTTGTCCTTCTGTGAAAGCCTTAAATAGTAGATCTTCTCCGAGTCACTGCCTAAGCTACTTCTAATTCTTATATATTCCTGATACTTAGCATCATCCATATTATTCTCAAGTCCGGCTAATTCTCTTTTGATTGAGTTATTATAAAGATCTTTTTCTCTCATTTGAGTGGTGGCAGGAGTTCTATCATTAATTTCATTATGAGTTCTGAAGTAACGTCCAGTATCACCCGGAACAACAGCAAAATCCCTGTTTGGCATAAATAATGGATCATTATTTGCTTGGAGTGGATCCATTTGAGCTTCAAAATCTCTATGCTCCATAAATGCACAGCTTGAAGCTGCTAAAGAAAGTAATAAAATCAATAAGTTAGTTGTTTTTTTCATAATCTACTCCATATCCCTCATAGACTTATCGAGTTTTACGCTCATTTTTGTAAAAATAATTGGAATTTCAGCATCTTAGGAAGTTTTTTCCGGTCGCAGACAAAAACACTCAAGTTCTACGGACATTTCACCGATAAAACTAAGAGATAGAGGATTTATGCAAGATAAACTACAAAAACTAGAAGAGAAAATAAACGGGGTACTGATGGCCATCTGGTTAGGCCTTGTAGCTTTAGTGAATAAAATTGTTCCAAAAAAAGTTTTTGATTTTAGAGATCAAACTAAATTAAAAACAAAAACATGGTTCAAAAAGAAAGTTGAACAAGTTCGGGCTAAATTAATTATACTAAAAAATAAAATCATCACTTTGAAAGACTACATAATGGTTAAAGTTGATTTTGTTCAGAAATATCCAATTAGAGAAAAAGTTCAAGTTCAGGTAACAGTCCTAAAAGAGTACTTACTAAACACACCGTTAAGAAATCATGTCATTTGGTTTTCAAAAAAGTTTAGTAAATTCAATGCTTCATTTTGGGATGGAGTAGATAAAGTAGGAAGACAACAACTTGGGTTTGCAGTTACAGCATTAATTATGATTACAGTTGGAATCTTAAGCATCTATGACTCATCTCGTCACATCTACAATAATGAGTTTCAAACAAGATCTCCTGCTAGTGCACAAGAGTATGATGAGAAGCCAGCATACCAAATGTATAAAAGAAAGACAGCCACTGTATTTAAAATTCAAGTACCTATCTATAGAGAAAAGGTTAAAGAAGTTAGAAATATTACAATCGATTTTACTGTTAGAACATCAACTCGATTTGCTAAACAATACCTAGAGTTTCACACTCAAAAATTAAAAGATTATTTTTTTACAAGTGTTGAACCTGTAACTTCTTCCTTCCCACTAGAAGAGGAAGGAAAGATTGTCTTAAAAGAAAAGATTCACTATGAACTAAACAACTTTTTAATACAAGAAAGTGTTGAAGGTGTTGTAGAAGAAGTAAACCTTATCTATAGCATGGGTTACTAAGCTGCCTGAATTAATCTTTTTAATAATTTATGGGAAATACCAAGCTTGTTTGACGCCAAAGTTAAGTTCTTATTACATTGATAGTATATTTTCTTAGCATAACCGATTTTAACCTCTTCCATTGTCATACTTGTTGCTTCTTCATCCAAAGAAAAAAGTGAAGAGCTTAATTTTAGAAGCTCATCATCCAGCTCATCAAAATCAAGCTTTGTAGAATTTGAAATAAGTTTTTTCTTATCAAGGTGCCCCTTTAACTGTCTTATATTTCCAGGCCAAGGTAGACTCATATAAAACTCTGTTAATTTATTCGTCATAGAAACTTTGTTCTCGATAGTATAAAGCTTGCAAAATTTTTCTATCAACTTAGGGTTATCCCTTAGGCTTGGTATTGTAATTTTTAAACCACTCGCAATACGGTAGTAGAAATCCATTCTCATTTTCCCCTCAACCACTAATTGTTCTAAGTTTTTTCCTGATGCACAAATGATTCTGGTTTTTATCTTCTCTTCAAACGTTGCTCCCACAGGTTTAATCTTTTGTTCATCTAGAAATATTAACAGCTTTGTTTGAATCTCCAGCGGCAAAGAATCAATCTCATCTATAAAAAGGGTTCCTCCACTAGAGAGCTTTAGAGCTCCAACTTTATCGGTATTAGCTCCGGTAAAAGCTCCCTTAACATGTCCAAAAAGCTCACTCTCTAGAAGGTTTGTAGAGAACGAAGAAATATTAACATGAACAAAATGCCCAACACTTAAAGAAGCTCCATGGACCTTTCTCGCTAAGGATGTTTTACCTACTCCTGTTTCCCCTTCGATAAGGATCGGCAAATCTGACTCAACAATTTTTTTGTTCTGCTGGATCACCTTATGGGTCATCGAAAACTCATCTGCTGAATTATTTTTTCTTTCAAAAGTTAGAGTATGAAAGCCAAGTTCACAAAGGTCTCCAACTTCAAGAATACTTTCGAATACCCAATTACCATTTAATCTAAAAGGAATTCCACATAAGCTTTTTAATAAATACCTTTGGTTCGCCTTTGAGTTAAAGTTTCTCGTCTGCTCTAGTTTTAGCTGGAAATGAAACTCCTCGCCTTGGATCGACTCAAGAACTTTATTAGAGTTAGATGAGTTTAGTTTTTTTGAGGTAAAGTCATATAGAGTTCTATTTAGCGCTAGTGTTCTCCTCTTTCCACTAAAAGGTCTAATAACTAATAGGTCACCCTCCTTTAAACCCTTGCGGTCTAATACATCCGTCATATACGTCATCTCTTTCATCATTCTCATCCTCCCAGATTATATTCACACGGAATATTCAAGGTTTATGCCAATAAAGATTGACAATACCCGTTATATTTACGAAGTAAGAGGTTCAAATATTTTTAAAGTGGTATAGGTTTTTAGTGGAAAAAGAAATCATTCATAGAGGAACGGCAAAATTCATCATGGCCATTGACTCTATCAAACAATTAGAAAAATGGTGGGAAAATCATCCAACAGCAATAGGCGTTGCTATGGTTGGACGC
>CAXGOD010000375.1:0-3228 GCA_964011245.1 uncultured Bacteriovoracaceae bacterium
TCCTCAAAGCTACAAATGAATGTAATATCATTAAGCTGCTATTCATAGAAAGACATTAGACCTTTACTCTAAAGATATTTATGGTGTTATAGAGTCTAAAATGGATGAGATGATTTTTATCTTAACTGATTTAGACCTTATGGAAGTGGCCAATGATAAAGATGGATATCCTAAGCTTCTTGTTATTAAGAACCTTGATATTATCCGTGCTTATTTTATTTTCTATAATACTGAAAAACACTTAACAGAAGACAAGAAATTAAAAATCACAAAGCCATGTCAAATTTTCCTTGAAAAATTGTGGGCTAAGATTGCGAATCAACCAAACACAGATGATGCGATGACTCTTGTACCTATTTCTGATCTATTAGCTTATTGGAAAGAAAGAAAAGAACCTATCACTATCGAAAAGCTTGAAGAAGCCAGAGAACATACGATTGTTGGAGAGGTTATCGTTGGAGATGGAAATGCTCTTTCTGTAGAAGTAAACTACATGAGGTTAAAGAAACTTCTTCCAAATATTCAATTTATGAACAGAGTACTCGAAAGTAATCAACAGAAATCAGGCGTAGCTTAAAGCGACGCCGGTTTGTAGTGAACGGTAACATCATCACCATTAGTTAAAATTGCATTACCGTGAAGTTGAATTAAATAACCAGACTTATTTAGGGCCGGTGTTATTGCAGCACCTGTTGGACCCGGAACCTTTATATTCTTAACATCGTGCCAACCAATATATGACCAACCATTTGTTGTATTTTGTGAATAACTTGTCCCGTTAATACTTACTGTAATAGTACTAACTTGAGGCTCTCTTGGAAGAGCAACAAATCCGAAGTATTCTGTCGGAGTTCTTGTTTTTGCAATGACACATTCAGGATATTCTAGCCTTGCATTACCGTTTAGTTTTATCATTAATCCAGTTGCAGGTTCACCAGGGCTTGGAACTTCTTCTAAGGTTCCGTCATCGTTTAAATCTTTCATCACAGCATAGCGAGTATTTTGATTCGACTTATGACCTAGGTATTCAAAGCCATTTGCCGCACCCGTTGGAATATTTACCTTAGAGCCGTTAGCCTGTATTTTTGTTACTGTAATATCGTCGGTTTGAATATTAGCAGCACTTGCACTACTAATTTTCCAATGATCATACTTGTGTCCAACAATGACAGCATTAATACTACTATTGATAGCATTAAATAGGCTTGCATAGTTTCCTGAACAAAGATCCATTGTGTCTTTAGCAGAATTATTATCTACATACCCCATATAATTATAAATATCATTAGACATTGATATATACTGCCCACCACGTTTCCAACCTGCAGTGCATGATGAGTGAGCAACTAGTGAAATAAATCTAAGAGACTCTGCATTCATTGGATTTGAAACAAAGTTACTTTCAGCGTACTTATAAGTGTACTTTAATAAATTATTCTTTACTCCATTATAAACAGTTGGATCTACGACAATATTCCCGCCAATTGTTGTTACAGCTTGTGTATCATCACCATTAGAAATCATAACAACGATTAGGTTAGAGTTATTTCTAAAGATACCATTTGCTCTATTTCCATTAATAAGATCTTGGACTCTTTGGAAACCATACTCCACATTATTTCCAGATGCATCCTCAAACATTTGAATTCCGCTCATTTGAACAAAGTTTAATGCTTGAGATGGAAAACTTGATTGATCGCTGGCCACAACTGGATATTGTGAAAGTGAGTCTCCTGCTTTTGGCATAAGAGGAGCTACATAAATATGATAATCAAAATCACTTGAAAGAGTGTTTACTGTATTGGCAATTTGTCCCTTAATTTGTTGGAAACTTGGTAAAAGGGAGCTTCCTGAGTTATCTACTACGAAAAGAACATCCACCGGTGGCTTTTCAAAGTGCATTTGAGAACATGTATTTAGCTCAAATGATTCTAGGTCATTTGCATTGAACGTTGTTGACTGTGTACCTTGGGTTAAAATTTCTTCTCCGCATGATACAAGAAACAACATAGCAACTATAATAGATAAAAGCTTTTTCATAATCATTCCAATTTTTAAATAACTCCATTGTTCTTGTCGGTCTTTGAGTAGATTTCTTTAATGGGTCAGGAATTATTTGCCTCACCAAGCTCTAAGTTGCGGTATTGAGGTACTATTAGATATATAACTAGTTATTATTATTAGGAAAGAGGTAGCAGATGTCTGAAAAATGGTATTATGTTTTGGCCGGTGAAAGACAAGGTCCAGTAGAGTTTGAACAAGTTAATGAGCTTTATACAAGCGGAACATTAAATGAAGATGATTATGTTTGGTATAAAGGTTTAGATAATTGGATTAAAATAAAAGATGCCGATGGTTTTGGGCAATCATCAGCTCCTGCACAAGAAGTTGCTGCAGTTCCAGAACCAATAGAAGAGAGTATCGACCTTTCAAGTTTTGATCAAGTAGCAAAATGTTTTTATATAAAAACTGGATCTGATCGTGGACAAGCTGAAACTGAGTATGGGCCTTTTTCTATCGAGTTATTAAAAAATCTATATAATGAAAAACGAATTAATGCTAAGACATTTGTTTTTACTAAAGGAATGTCAAATTGGATGGTTCTAGGCGAGGTAGACGGTTACGAGCAAGTTTTTGAGGAACTACCACCGGCGATAAAGGAAGAAGATAAAAGAGGTTTTAAAAGAAAGCCATTTATCGCAAGAATGTTTATACAGAACAACCAAGATATTTTTGAAGGAATTTGTAGGGATGTATCCGTTGGTGGAATGCAAGTTCTAGTAGATAATTTTCCTGGAAAAATTGGTGAAAAAATTTCAATCAATGTTCATCCTGAAAATACTGAGCATCATTTTGTGGCATCTGGACAAATAGTAAGGATTCTAGAGGGTGGCCAAGGTTTTTCATTTAGATTTAGTAATTTAAGTGGTGATGCAACGACTGCAATAAATTCATACGTCTTAGAAGAGTAAGAATTGGATAAGGATAATCTTGAACTTCACAAAATAAAAGATGCAAGTTTCCTCTCTTCTTCTGAGGGGGCGCATTGTTATGTGAAATTTTACTATCCTAAAGCAAAACTCCCCAAAAAAATAATTCATATCATGTTTCAACATGGAGCTATTGAATATCATAAAAGACACGAAGAACTTTTTGATGAGCTTCGAGTTAAGTTTGGAAATAGACTTGTTATCTCTTGTCTCGATCTTGTAGGGCATGGATTTAGTG
>CAXGOD010000376.1:0-3224 GCA_964011245.1 uncultured Bacteriovoracaceae bacterium
CCTGAAATACCCAAGGAAGATAAGAATGTAATTATATCAACGGTTTTCGACTTCGTAATATTGGCCATGATCTTGTCAGCAAGTTTATCTTTTACTTTATCTAGAGACATCAATTTCTCTCTATTTAAGTCATATACAGATGGAATATCTCGTACTAATCCAAGACGTATCATTTCTTCTAATCGTTTTCCGCTAAGATCATCTATACCAATTTTTTGAATAAAATTAAGTATTTCATCTTTAACCTTATCTGGGCACAGTGAGTTTTTACAGAACAGTCTTATACCATCAACAGTAATTTCTTTATCACATGATGGACATGTAGCAGGTACTTCAAATTTTGTTTCTGAACTTTCTACGACACCTAAAAATTTTGGAATTACTTCTCCTGAACGTACAATCTCAATTTCATCACCAGACTTTAATTCGAACTGCTTTACCATTCCATAGTTATGTAATGTAACCCTAGAAACCTTGGCACCACTTAACTCCACAGGCTCTACATTTGCAACAGGTGTAAGAATCCCATTTCTAGAGACTTGCCACGAAAGTGATACAATTTTAGTTGTTTTTATTTCACCCTGAAACTTAAACGCCATTTTATATCTTGGATGATGTGCAGTTTCGCCTAACTCATCATGAAGTTTTAAATCATTATAGCTAAAGACAATACCATCTATAAGGTAGTCCCCTCCACTCATAAATTCTTTTGCCTCTTCAAGCCTATTTTCAAAATCTTTCTTATTTTTATTTATAAAAAATTCAGGTGTTTCAAAACCCATTTTTTGTAGTGTGTGAAACTTATCTTCCTCTGACTTTAAAGCAACTTCATCGCTAATTAGTTCAAAGGCTTGAAAACTTAAATAACGACTTAGTTCAATATTTTCTTTTCTGCCTAAGAGTCCGGCAACAATATTTCTTTGTGATGTAGGTTTCTCTAGTCCCATTTTTTCCATCTCCTGTGATAGATGAATAAACTCATCTTCTCTACAATAGACTTCACCTCTTATCTCAAGATCTTTTTTGTAACCCTCTAAAATTTTTGGAACATGCTCTATGCATAATAACTTATTAGAAATATTTTCGCCAAATTTGCCATCACCACGTGTTTTTGCGATTTCAAACTTCCCATTTTTAAATATTAATGAACAACTTGAACCATCTATTTTAAATGTACTAATAACTGGCTTAGAATCTGCCCAAGATAATAGATCATCTAGCTTATAAGTCTTTTTTAGAGATAGCATTTTTTTATCATGCTGAATCTTATTAGACTTAAAGGTAGCGGCACCAACTGTTTTTAGGACTTCATTTTCAGGATCTAGCTTTCTTAACTCATCTTCCATTCCATCATATTGAAAGTCTGAAATCTCGGGTTTTCCTTGATAGTAAAGGTTCTTATGCTTTATAATTTCAAGTTCTAATTCTTTGATTTTTTTCATAAAAAGTTACCTAAACTTTAAACTTATCATTATAAGTTTTTAACCTAGATTTAACTTCTTTTGCAAGAAGTACCGTGGCGATAATATTTGGAATTGCCATGAATGCATAACAAATATCAATGACATTCACAACGTTGTTCATCTCTATTACTGCTCCGAACAGTAGTGCCATAGAATAATAAACTATAAAAGATTTATTACCCATTCTAAAACGACCTCTAAATAAATAATCCCAACATTTTTTATTGTAGTTCGCCATACCTATCATAGTTGAAAATGAAAACATGAAGATGATTACTGCTAATGAGTGCCTACCAAAGTCACCTAAGTTTGAACTAAAGGCAAAAGATGTCATATTTATACCATTAAGATTCCCCATTTCAGGTGTCATACTTACAAGTATTGTCAGTGCCGTTAACGTACAAACAATAATGGTATCAACAAAGGGGCCAATCATTGCTACATAACCTTCAGCAACAGGCTCATTAGTCTTTGCATTACCGTGAGCCATTGGTGCCGTACCAATTCCTGCTTCATTTGAAAAAGCTGCTCTTTTAACTCCAGTTTGAATTATATGCATAATTGAGTAGCCAAGAACACCACCACCGATAGATTTTCCTGTAAGTGCTTCAGAGAATATATTTCCAAATACATTTGGAATTTTTTCATAATTCATAAATAGAATTATCACACATAGGATAAAATATAAGACACTCATTAATGGAACGATCTTTGAGGTGAATGTTGAAATTCGCTTTAAACCACCGAAAAGTATATATGCAACAGCGACTGTAAAAATCATTCCTGTTAATTCATTGGATACATCATAGTTCGTGTTTAAAAAGTGGGCCATTTGGTTTATCTGAAATAAGGCCAAAGTTCCTATTACTCCACAAATGGCAAAAAATACTGCTAAAGGTCTATACTTTTTTCCAAGTCCATCTCGTATGTAATACATAGGGCCACCTTGAATGTTCCCTCTATAATCTTTCCCTCTAAATAGTACTGCCAAAGTACATTCAAAGAACTTTGTATTCATGCCTAGTAGTGCTGCAACCCACATCCAAAATATTGCACCTGCCCCACCTTGATATATAGCAACAGCCACACCTGAAATATTCCCAAGACCTATCGTTGCCGCTAGAGCATTACTAAGAGCTTCAAAGTGAGTTATCTGTCCTTCAGCATGATCATTTTTGTCTTCATACTTTCCACTAATCAGTCTGATTGAATGAAGCATTCCTTTAATTGGTACAAGTTTAGATTGTAAAAGAAGATAGAGGTTAGCTACTAATAAAAATATCAGTAATGGCAATCCCCATACAAGACTAGCAAATTCAGATAAAAAGTTTTCAATCATTTTTAATAGACAAAAGTTGAGCCGATTTTAAAAACTGAATCACGATAATTTACTTGGGTAATTCCAGAGTTAAATCTAGCAGAGTTATTAATTACTTCAAAGCCGCCATCAATAGTCATAGACCTATTATACTGATAACTAGCTCCTACTTTAAAGTACATTGAGCCACTACTTTTAACTGTTCCAAAAGTGCTGCTCGAATCTTCAAATCCACTATAAGGAATAATTTCTCCCTTACCTTCGATTCTAAATCTTTTTTGAACTGGCATACTTCCGCCAACACCTAGGAAAAATCCTGATATCGCATTTTCACCAAACCCATCAGCTGTAGACGACTCAACATTATAAGAATATTTGGCGTATCCACCATAGAGGTTTACTTGTGGGCCATAGAAAAACCCCATAGGTAAGTATTTAAACCC
>CAXGOD010000377.1:0-3219 GCA_964011245.1 uncultured Bacteriovoracaceae bacterium
AAGTTTTAGAGAACAAGATCGATTGACAAGCCAACTGTAATTATTTATATTCTAATACACTAAATTATGCGGGAGTAGCACAGTGGTAGTGCGTCTGCTTGCCATGCAGAAGGTCGTGAGTTCGATCCTCATCTCCCGCTCCAATTTATTTTATGCTATTGCTCTTATACCTTCGAGTTCCTTTAAGCGAATTTTATGATTAAAGGCTCTTAATAAGTCTGTTTAATGTTGATGGTTTACCCCAAGATATAAAGTAATATCTTGCTGTGATAATCTTGGAACTAAATCTTCAATGTGATCTAAAAAGTATAGATATCTTTCCTTAGCATCCATTAAAAAAAGTGTTATTTCTCTTTTAAATTTGGGCAATAAAGTTTAGCTCAATAATGGGTCTTCCAATTCTTTCCCTGTGCCGATATTTCTTCTGTAATGGCCCATAATACTCAACGACGACTTGATTTTCGCTTAGAAATGTTTGGTAATACTCTTTTTCTGATAACAAATTATAAAGTCATTAACCTCACCTTCAGGTAGATCTAATCCAAAGCCATCTAGAAAAGTTTAAATGTACTTACGTTTAAAATCCATAGAAGCATTATCCTTCGAAAATGAAAAAAATATTTAATAGCTCCTTATCAATTATCTATAAAGCTTTGACTTTTTTGTTTTTTTTGTTTTTTGGGTTATGGATCATAAATTTCAATCCAAAACTATTTCCTTGAAATTTTAGATCATACTTTTGAGTACCATCCATAAATCCATGATTTTGTTTGTAATATCCAAGCTTATTTTCATAGAACACTCCAAACCTTTCATTTTTTGTATTAAATTCAACTCTATTTGTTATAGACCCGCCAAAGCCCTGAACAGTAAAGTTTTCTGTATAATCATCAAAGTCCCACCACTCACCTTCTTGAATAACAACAGTGAGGTTTTGTCCTGTCATTACACCAACAGCAACACTTGGAACGTAGGTGATGTTACCAAATTTTGTATCTAGAAGTTTAAATCGATGTCCGTAACCAATTTCAAAAGTCATTTGCATATGTGTATTTTGATTTCGAACAAGCTCCATTTCTCCAGCCTCTTGATTATATCCATCAAATGGTCGATTTACATCATATACGCCATCAACTTCAACTCCATCTATAGTTCCTTTCATATATTTAACTTGATCAGCGTCATGAAGAAACTTAGGGTGAAAAGCTGAAAGAAAAAACTCATGTCCATTTTTCTCAAGACTAAGAACAAATGTGTTTGTAGGTTCGTCTATAAGTTGTGCTGGATTATTTCCTTCTTTTGCCCAAGTTTTTGGATTAAAAAACTCTCTTGAGCTTCTTTCAACCCAAGCGTAATCTTTTATATCAACATTATACCTTGATGATCTAAACTCAATGTCATTTGTGTAATAAGTTGTGAATGAATGGCTTGCGTAAAATCTTAATTTCCACTTATCAGTTTTATCGTTTTTCAAACTAGAGTTTTGATTTAAATTTAAAGGTTTTGTTTCTTTTTCAGTGCTATCAAGATTAATATCTAATTTTTCGCATTTCTTGTACTGACTCATTTCATTTGTTGCTGATACAACTCTAAGAGCGTTATCAACGTCCTGGACTATTTCTTTATTTTCAATATTATCACTTTTAATTTCTTGAGATTCAATATAAGCAGCACAGAATCCTTGATCAACGATAATTAACTGTTGCGCCCCTATTGTTTGTTTTTTTAATGAAGTCTTTGTATCTAATTTTGTTTTTCCAGCACAAATTGAATCTAAATCAATTGCTTCTTGAGCAAATGCCTTAAAGCTTAAAATAATAAATAGAAAAAATAGACTTCTCATAGTTACTCCAAGATTAAATTAATATACGCTTTATGTGCAATAAGAAGGCCAATTAGCACACATAATTTCGGGTGCTTAACTATTCTTTTTATGGAATAAACGTTCATTATTTTAAAAGTGTCGACTAAATTGACTCATACTGGAGGACCTGCCCCCTATTTTTATTGAAGTTTAGCCATTACTTTCTTATCTATAGTTGCTGCAGTTAAAATGCCACCCATCAATGCCCCCACGACGCCACAAGTAGCAACATCGGATCCAGATAGATAATAATTTTTAACTGGAGTTCTAATTGATAAGTCAGAACTTAAATATCTCTTAGGAGTAGACTCAATTCCGTAAATTGCACCCTCTGGTGCTTCACAATAAAACTCTGTTGATAGAGGTGTTGATGTTTCACAAAATGTCATTTGAGACATAAGCTTTGGAAAGTGCTCTTTCATCTGCTTTAGAACTCTTTTTTCAATTGAGTTCTTAAATTCATCATAGTCTTCACCACGTTTTCGTATTGTTGTATTCTTCCATTTTTCAAACTGATCCCATGGTACAAAAGTTACAACCTCAGCTGTAAATTGATTTTCCTTTTTACAATGTGATTTTGAATCTTTTTTAGTTGGAAAGCTGACATATAAACAATTTGCATTAGTATTTTTATCCGCAGCATCCCATATCATATCTTCGTGATCCCAAGTTCCATAGATCCATTGATTCGACTCTGTAGCTTCAGTTTGATCTATGTCCCCCTCAAAACCTAGATATAAACAAATATGACATGGAGACTGAGTATATGAACAAATTTCTTTTGAAATAGGAGTTTGATTAAACTCTTTTGGTAAAAACTTATTAATAGCAATTTTAGCTGAAGTAGCAGCAACGACCTTAGGAGCAAAGATCTCCTCACCATCTGATAACTTAACACCATATGTTTTTTTATTTTTGACTAAAACTTCCTCAACCTTAGATCTTACTAAGAAGTCTCCACCAGCACTTGTTACAACTTCGATTATTGAATCAGCGATTGTTTTTGATGTACCTTGAGGGTAGAAAGCTCCATTCCAAAAATGTCTAAATGTCGCAGCATGGATATAGAAAGAAGATTTTGAAGGTGTTCTACCATAATATCCCCACTGTCCAGATAGTATTGCCTTTAATTTTTCATCTTTAAAAAGACCATCATGTACCTCTTTAGTAGTCTTTTTCGCCCATTTATTAAACTCTCTATTTAAAAATGGTCCCATTAATTTTCTAACTATTTTTGGTTGAGTCTTTAAGAAAAAAAATGCTCTACCACTCTTTCCTACTTTATGAATTAAATCCATGTACTTATCAATAGCTTCGCTTTCTTCTGGAAATCTATTTTTTAAGTTATTAGATAA
>CAXGOD010000378.1:0-3215 GCA_964011245.1 uncultured Bacteriovoracaceae bacterium
TGCGTAAGATTGATGTTGAGTGGAATTCGGCTTATATCTTCAAACATCCCGTTAGTATCAGAGTTATTACTCATGATAGACCTGGTATTTTGTCTAGAATATCAAATAACATTAATGGTTTAGGCGTTAATATAAAGGCCGCTATTGCTAAGTCCCTGCCAGATCTTAAGGGAAGCTTTTTGTTTGAGATTGAGGTTCGTGACTACGCTGAGCTTTTAAAGGTTATCTCAATCATTGAGGCCATGGAAGAAGTTATCTCAGTTACTCGTGCTTAAATTTGGCACCCCTCTTGCTTATATATAACTAAATAACTTAAAAAAGTGTGTTTTACGTGGAGTAATTGTACAATTTTTAAACACATGTATAGAAAATGAGGGAATTATGAGAAAGGGCCTATTAACATGCATTTTAGCATTATCTGTGACAACAGCAGGTGCCTCTGAATTTATGGAGTTTGGAGCAAAAGACTTTAAATCTACAAAGCTTAAAAAGAGTAAGTGGGTATTTGATGTTGGTGCAAATTACATGGCCTATCCTACAACGCTTCCTGGTTTTAAAGGTACTCACGCTGATATCAAAGAAAACTCAGATCAAGATATCTACGGAGTTAACTTAGGTTTTGGTGGAGAGATCTACATGGGAGCTGGTTTATCTTCAACAATAAAGATTGGTGGATTCTATTCAAAAACAATGGATGAGACAACAGGAAAAGCAGCAAAAGATGTTGATATCGACTTAGCTGAGAAGTCTACTGATCATATGGTTTCAGGTGGAGAAGCATCTATTTCATTAAATTATTTATTTGAAACTAAATCACATGGGATACAACCTTTTGCTGAGTTTGGTGTTGGTGCTGGAACAGCAAGAGTAGAACAAAGATACTCTTATGAAGGTCTAGAAGGTGGAACTAATCCAAATCCAGAAAGCTATGATGTAAAGGTTGAAGAAGGCTTTAGTTATGCTCGTACAACTATTGGACTAAACGTTATTTCTGCAACAGGTATCCTTTTCTTTACAAAAGTATCAAGACTTGGAATGGTTGTTAATAAACGAGAAACTAAAGGTACGATCCAAACAGCTGCAAAGTCTTCTGAGTCAGATGTTGGAAGCAAGCAAGCTGATATAAATGAATCTAATGAAGTATTTATGGCAACTCTTGGTATGGGATTTTTGTTCTAGGGAAAAAATATGAAAAAACTAATCTTAATGACATTAACTTTTGCCTTCTTAGCTTCATGTGGAAAACAAGAAGATGAGTATTTATATAATGAATATGATGGGCAAGACTACCAAGCAATTTTAGCTCTTAAGAAAAAAGAGTGTGAAACTAAAAATAAAATTTTCGCAAAGTTAGATGAGACAAGTACTTTCTCTAAGTTTTTTGAAAAGAAAGATGTTCGTATTTTTAAGATTGAAAGAAAATTTTCTAATGTTGTTAATGAAGCAGCTCAGGAAGCAGAGACTACTCAAATGGTTTATGTGGTATTAAGAAAAGACTCTTTATCTAACGGGACTTTGAAGATTAGAGTTACTCATACTGCACCTTCTGCTGGCAATTCTGAATATACAGATGCAATTGTTGATTATGCACAATTAGATAATAAAACCATTTTAAATACTGCTAAAACTGGAGTTTGTTCTGGAGAATATGGATCTGCTATTGGAACGGACTTTTTAACAATAGAATCAAAAAGACTAAATGAAATTTCTAAAGATCCAGAATTATATAATGAAGCAAACGATACACTAACTTTTAAATCTGGATATCCAGCAATCTTACATCGTTGGAATGGAACAATCGTTGAAACTGTTAAAAATGAATATAACAAAACAACGAAAACTTGGAAAGCTTCAAATGGTATTGTTGAATTAACTTCTGATCAATGTAAAGCTGCTGATAGCGCTTGTAATAAAGCTCTAACAGGTCTTGAAAGTGCTTTTAGTAGATGTGAGTTAGATATTAATGATACTCATTATAACTCAAAAAAAGATCCTACGAAGAAGTTAACAAGCTTTAAGAATTGTATTTAATCATCCCAAAACATTAAAAAAGTAGTTGTTCTTAGAAGTTTATAAACTTCTTTGAACAGCTTCTTAATATTTCTCATCTCTGTGTAGTCATGAGGAATGCTTTCAAAATAGAAATTATAATCACCATTTTGTCTAAGAGTCTTAAGGATTAACGCAATCCTTAGAATATGATAGTCACTTGAAATGATCAGGACATTCTTATGCCCTTTAAGCTTTCTCAGATAATTCATCGTAGCAATACCATTTTCAACAGTATTTCTCGCTAAATATTCTAACTCAATATGATGACTTTCTTGCTCTAAGAATTCATCAACAGATATATTAACACCTTGCTTTTTAAGCAGGATCATTAAGTTATTTTTTGAATACACACCAGAGATAAAGATCTTACTAGATGGATATTTATCAGCTTTTTGAAATGTGTAGGCCAGACGACCATGATCTCCAGTGTAAACAGCGATAACATCAGGAGCTTTTTGGTAGAAGGCCTGGGCTGAAACTTCATTTTGTTTTTGAGCATAAATTGGAATATAGATAGAAGTCAGTATAAAAGAAGTTACAAGTAAAAGTAGAAGTAAAAAGGCATTACGATACCTTCTTTTGCTTCTTGTATACTTGGTTTCAAATACGTACTTCTTATCAAACATTCTTTATTAAGCCTTTGCTGCAATGACTTCAATTTCAACTAATGCACCTTTTGGAAGATTTGGAACTTCTACACAGCTTCTTGCTGGAAAGGGCTCTTTAAAAAACTCCACATAAGCTTCGTTAACTTTTCCAAAGTTTGCAAGATCTGTAACAAAGATACTTGTTTTTAAAATATGCTCACGAGTAATGCCACAATGTTCTAGAAGCCCATCAATATTACTCATGATTTGACTCGTTTGTGCTTCAAAACCTTCTGCTAGTTCTGAAGTTTTAGGTTCCATACCAATTTGACCTGAAAAATAAAAAACTCCATTATACTCAACTCCTTGTGAGTAAGTCCCTACAGCAGCAGGAGCCTTGTCAGTACTTATAATATTCTTTTGAAAACTCATTTCCCATTCCCTTTTATTTTTCATCTTTTCTAATATCACTTAATAATGCTGTTAAGTGAGTCATATTTATGATTTCTTCTGTTGTAGAAGTTCTTTGAACAATATTTACCGAGTAATCAAGTGGCGCAATTATAGGTCCAATGG
>CAXGOD010000379.1:0-3205 GCA_964011245.1 uncultured Bacteriovoracaceae bacterium
TACTCATGGGAGGAAGCTACTGGAATCGGAGAAACAAACCTAACTAATAGACCTTGCCAAGCAAAAGTTGAAACTCCAAAACATGAACTTGGTAGAATCAACCCAGATATTGTGAGCTGGAGACTTCCAAATAGAAATGAATTTTTACAAGCAGATCTGAATGGATCACGTTTTGTATTACCAAATACCAAGGGACTTGTTTGGACAGCCTCATATGCGGGAGACAATCAAGCTTGGGCCATTAATGTAGCAACTGGTGAACTTGTTCTACAACCTGTTGACACAGCTTTGAGTGTTCGTTGTATTGGTGTTGTTTTAAAATAAAAGGAATTTATGACTTCTGATAGGCACAGGGAAGAGCTGATCAAAAAACAATTAGAAAAGATTAGCTGTATTGAAAATACTATTAATGCACCGTTTTACGACACAAATTCTCAACAAGAAGTTAAAGTTAATATTCGCGTCGACAACTCAGTACCCCATGGCATGTTCAAACCAGACCCAAAGCTTGAAGGTGGATGGATAGCTAGCCAGCAGACTTTCCGAGCAATGAAAAAAGACATCTTTGCACTTGATGAAGAAATGGTTGACCTGCAAGAAAAGTACACTTGTACTAGTTGTAAAACTGAATTAGACAAACAGTTTTGGGAATTTTGCCCTTACTGCGGCGCATCTTTCCTCTATTAAGACTAACTTATCTTTGACCGTAAATGTATTTAGACCTAAAATTTTATTATGATCATAACTCAAAAGTATCATAGCGCTCAGGACATAGACCCCGAGTTCATCCCTAGCTTAGAAGAGCTATTAAGTCACTGCGTCCCTTCTTTTGAGTGGCTAAAAGAATATGAATTAAGTGCAGCTGAAAACATCCACTTTAACTATTATCTTTTTTTTGGTGACAAGCATAATGCTCCTATAGGCTTTGCTCAAGTTGCAATTGAACAAGACAGAAGAGCTCAAAACGGTTTCTTAAAAAACTTTAACAAAAAGAATAAGAATGAAAAAATTAAAAAGGCCAAGTGGCTTGTACCTGGTAGCTTTAAAGAGGCATTAGTATTTGAGCCACGCTATAAGAATATGGCGATTTTGAAAGCTTCAAGTATTTTTGATGAGTTTCTAAATCGTGAAGATATTAAAGGGCAGACTCTAAGATTTGGTCAGGCCTACTCTGAGTTACCTGAAAACTTTCACGGACATTTACAAAGCTCAAATGAAAGAATTATTCCAGATACACTTGTTAAGAACCAATGCGGATATAAAGAATACTTAGATTCACTATCTACTCAAACAAAAAATGAGATTGTAAGTAATTGGCGTGCTCTCCACACTCAATCTTTTGTTTTAGATGAAAACAATATCTTTAAGGAAGTTTTTGCTTATAAAAAGGATGGTGCAAAGACTTACAAAAAGCTTAAAAATGATAATCGTATTAAGAAATACTTAAAATTAAATACGACATACTTTACTCTTGAAAAAGATAAAACATTACTTGGTATTGTTTTTCTTATTAAGGGAACAGGACATCATTACTTTTATGACTATATATCACTAAGTGATGATATTAATCCCTCAGTCCTGCACCAAATGGCCATTATGAATTTTTACGAAAGAGAAGACTCTGACCGTCTACACCTTTTATTTGAACCAAAAGACTATACTTACTTTACCCATGTTGGATTTACTTTTAGAAAACAAATTGAACTGTCGTACAAAAATGATTAAAGCTGACTTCCCTCTTTTTCTAGATGTTATAACTAAGTTTTATGATAAAGCGACTTTTGATGTAATGATTGGTTATCATTTCAGAGGTATTAAAGACTTTAATTCACATCTTCCTAGGATTGCGAGTTTCTGGCAACTTCAACTGACAGGGAAGATGGAGCATAAAACAGAGCTTCCCTTTGATCTTATAAATGTACATATTCCACTAAAGATTAAAAAAGCTGAAATTAATCGTTGGGTCATTCTTTTTGAACAAAATTTAAAAGAGTTTAAATTAGACGATGAGTTTTATGAACTATGGATGGAGAAAGTAAATCTATTTAAAGAAAAGTTAAAAGGCGGGCTTTGCCTTTAGATGTTTAATTATAACTCTTTCTAAAACAGGTTCTCCGCGAACTTCATCAAAAACCCAGTTTCTTGAAACATATCCTCGAATTCTTTTGGCAGCTTTAAGAGCAACTTTTTGATTATTATATAAAAGAGCATTAAATTTAATACCTTTTATAACAACTCTAAATCCTGTACGACATCTCGGGAAATAATCTTTACAGTCAACAAGCGTTTTATCGATTGTCCCGACTTCAATTTTCATATTTGGATCTGCTTCATAGGCCATACCTAGCATTTCTTTTTTATCATAATTAGGTAACTCTTCTGAGCAGCTACAAGACACTAAAATGAATGAAAGAATTAGATAAGTTAATCTCATAGAACTATTGTACCAGATCAAACTTTTGATACAACATCTTTAAGGGCCAGCTCTAATGTTGGATAGCGATAGTGAAAACGATTTTTGTTAAAATTAGAAGGAACGACATTCGCTCCATAGAGAACTATTGAAGACATCTCGCCCATTATAAGTTCTAAAGCAAGTGAAGGAACTGTGAAGATTGTAGACTTTCTCAAAACCTTCCCTAAGGTCTTTGTAAATTCTTCATTTGAAGTGGAGTAATTTGAAACACCATTAAAGATGCCACTTAATGATTCGTCCTCTAGTAGCTGAACATACATATTTACCAGATCATCAATATGAATCCAGCTCATATACTGCTTTCCACTTCCAAGCTTTCCACCGGCTCCTAGCTTAAAAACGGGTAGCATTTTTTCCATAGCTCCACCATTTTTACCAAGGACTATCCCAACTCTTAAAATCGCAAGTCTATCTACTTTATCTTTATTTTCTGTAGCGGCCTTTTCCCAAGAAATACAAACCTTGCTTAAAAAATCACTTCCAGGAAGTGAATTCTCATCAATTTGGACTTTTCCATCTCTATGACCGTAATAACCTGTCGCTGATGTTGAAACAAAAACCTTAGGCTTCATGTTTGATTTTTCTAACATTTGAAAAATATTTTTTGTAGTGTCTATTCTGGAATTATAGATTTGTTTTTTTTGTTCATTACTCCATCTGCGAGAACTGATGTTTTCTCCGATTAAATTGATAACACCATCTATATGTCCATAGTCTGATAAATCCATA
>CAXGOD010000380.1:0-3198 GCA_964011245.1 uncultured Bacteriovoracaceae bacterium
CCCGGCTAATAAAGTTGGACCACATACGTAGCCTCCTGCTCCAACTAAGAACTTTGGACGTTTACCGACAAGCTTAAAAAAGAAGTTTAAAAAGACTAAAAGATTAAGAGTTAAATTTTTAAAAAGGATAAACGGATTCTTCGTTCTCACAGGTTTACTATCTAGATGAAGTGCATTCTTCTCTGTAAAAAGTTTATAGTCTAAATACCTCGTACCAGAGACATATTTAATTTCATAATTTGATTCTAGTGTTTCCCCGACGCTTAAGGCTGCATTAATATGCCCACCTGTTCCACCGGCCACTAAATAAACAAGATTTTTCATCTTTTACCTAATTATCCAACAGAGAAAGTTTTCTTAACCTCTTCATCAGTATAAATCTGTGATTTCACTGCTAAAGCTGAAAACATAAGTCCCAATGCTACCAAATTAGAAACTAATGAGGAACCACCATAGGAAATAAAAGGAAGGTTTAAACCCTTTGTAGGAAGCAATCCAAGAACAACTGCCATATTTAAAAATGCTTGAAAACCTATCGCAAATATTATTCCTGCGATGAGTTGAGTATTAATCTTACTTTTAACGGTTAGTGCCAACTTAAAGCCTAAATAGATAAACACAAGATAAGCGGCAACAACGAAGACAACACCTAAGAATCCAGCTTCTTCACCAATCACGCTAAAGATAAAATCATTGTACATTTCCGGAAGATAAAAAAGTTTTTCGTGACTATTTCCAATTCCCTGACCAAATATATGTCCATTAGCAAATGCCATAAATGACTGAATAATTTGAAAACCATCCCCCCTCGGATCTGCCCATGGATTCATAAATACCAATAATCTTTTTACTCTATATGGAGCTGAGATTAATATTCCAATACCACCAGCAGCACCTAAGATGAATGCTGAATAGAAAAGCTTTCTTGGAAAATCACTAAGAAAACAAATAAAGGCAATTAAAAGAGCTGTAATTCCAAAAGTACCAAAGTCTGGCTGAACAATTAGAACTCCTAGAGGTACAATAAGATTTAGTGCATAAAGAAGTTTGTCATTTCTTGAATATTTTAACCAGTTATTGAAATAACTAATTGCTGCAATCATGACTGTGTACTTAACAAACTCACCAGGCTGAATACTAAATGCTCCAAGATCTAACCAGCGTTGAGATCCTTTAACTGATAGTCCAAGAGGTGTCATTGTTAGTACAAGTAATGAAGTAGTTATAAAGTTTAGCTTGTAGATATTTTTATACCAAAAGCTAAGCTTTGTTTTTGAAAGAACGAAAGCCGCACCTGAGCCGATTAATAAGAATATAACTTGTTTAAAAAAGAAATGAGTAGAAGAGCCAGCATTCTCTTTAGCAAACATGTAGCTTGAAGAGTAAACCATAATAATTCCGACCAAAACGATCAGAGTTGTATCGACTAAAAAATATTTTTTTAACTTATTAGTTGTAGTCATAATCCGTTCCTATTATTAAATAGTAACAGACTATGACTTGGAACATCAAATTATAATTGGAAAATTAACTTTTTAAAGTAATTACCTTTTTCATCATAATCGCGAAAGATATCAGATGCATCATTCCCCGGACAAAGTATTACAGTATCTCCAGTTCTGGACTTCTGGAAAGCTAATAAAATAGACTCATCAAATGATCCAACTAAGAAAGTCTGTGTCGCATCACCAATAACTCTGTTCATGTTTTCTTTACACTCACCAACAAGAACTAAAAGTCTTACATTGTCTTTTATAACATCAAAGTAACCTTCATAGTTTTGCTCAGTATCTTTCCCACCAGCAATAACAATTACCTGTCCCTTAAGGTTTTTAAGAGTATCAGTTAACTCATCCATAGTTTCTGATTTAGCATCGTTGTAAAATTGAACTCCGCTTTTCTCAATAACAAACTCCATTCTATGTGGTATTCCTGGAAATTTTTGAATACATTCTTGAATTGCTGTATCTGAAACTTTTAAGGCCTTACAAGCAGTAATTGCTGCTAATAAATTCTCTCTGTTTTGCTGGCCAACAATTCTCATCGTGTTTACTTTAAATTCAGAATGGTAGTGAATGTTTGAATGGATTCTTTTTTCATGAAAGTGTGTTCCTTGAATCTCAGCAATAACACCCATTTTTACAAAAGACTTTCTTGAATACCAAAATGTTTGTGCCTGTGAATTTCTTAAAATTGAGTTACTTGATAATCTATCGAAGTTTACAATTAAATAATTTTCCGGAGTTAGATTCTTCAGAACTTTTAATGAGTTTTCAATATACTCACCAGCTGTTTTAAATCTTCCCTCAACCGTTTTTTCTTCGATATTTGGGTATACAGCGAGTACTGGTGAAAACTTTTCTAACGATTGAAGTTGTAAAGGACTTACTTCTACCACAACATAATCTATTTCTTCTTTATCTGGTTGAATTAGATAGTTACAAAAAGGCTCGTGACTTGTTCCGCCAACAAAAACATTTTTCTTATCTAGCTTCAAAGTAAAACCAATCATGTGTGCAATAGTTGTTCTACCTTTACTTCCACATACAGCAATAACTGGTTTGTCACAATTGGCATAAGCAAAAGAAAACTCACTATAAACTTCTCTTCCAATCTCTCTAGCTTTTTGAAGCTGAGGAAGGTTAGGGTTAACTGAAGATGAATAAACGATAATATCAGCTTCAAGGAAGTCTTCTTCCTTGTGCTCACCAAGAGTCATAGCAGGGGTTGGTTGAATCTTCTTTATTTTTTTAACCGGCTTATTTAAATCAAAGATTGGTTTAATGTCAGTAACTTTAATCTGAGCTCCAAACTGATTAAATAAATTAATTAATGCAAACCCAGTTTTTCCAAGGCCTACAACTAATACTTTTTTTCCACGATATTTTTCCATAAAAAATATGCTCCTATTTTTTATCTTAATTTAAGAGTAGCTAATGCTAGTATTGATAAAACAATACTTATTATCCAAAACCTAACGATAACTTTAGGCTCCGGCCAACCCATTAATTCAAAGTGGTGATGAATCGGGGCCATTTTAAAAATTCTTTTCTTTCTTATTTTATAAGAAGCAACCTGCAAAATTACAGATATGGCCTCCATTACGAATATTCCCCCTATAATGACAAAGAGAAATTCATTTTTTGTTATTACTGCAATTGTTCCAAGTACTCCACCAAGAGATAATGATCCAACGTC
>CAXGOD010000381.1:0-3197 GCA_964011245.1 uncultured Bacteriovoracaceae bacterium
CGAAAGAGGGGTCTAAAGGTGGGAGTATGAGACTTGGTGCTTATGACTGTCATTTAGAAAAAGGAACTCTTGCAAATAAAGTTTACGGTCAAGTTAATATTTCTGAACGTCATAGGCATCGTCTAGAGGTAAATAACGAGTTTGTTCCAAAAATGAAAGAAGCTGGGATGACAATCTCTGGTGTTAACGACAAGCTAAACTTAGTTGAAGTTGTTGAGCTAGAAAATCATCCATTCTTTATTGCTTGTCAATACCACCCAGAGTTCAAATCTCGTCCGTTTAACCCGCATCCACTATTTAAAACTTTTGTTGAAGCGGCATTTAAACATATGGGAGAAAAGTAATGAGTAAAATGGACTTGTTTATAGGGCCTTGTGTTATAGAGAGTGAACAGTTAGCAATGACTGTATGTGAAACCATACTTAATGATTTAGAAGAGTTTTCTGACAAACTTAATATTAGTTTTAAAGGAAGCTTTGATAAAGCAAATAGAAGCTCAATTGATTCCTACAGAGGACCTGGTATTGATGAAGGTTTAAGAATCTTAGAAAAAATATCTAAAGAGTTTAATGTAAAAACTATTACTGATTATCATTCACCTGCGCAAGCAGAATTGGTTGCAAGTGTTGTTGATACTATCCAAGTACCTGCTTTTTTATGCCGCCAAACTGATATGATTATTGAAGGTGCTAAGGCCTGTAAAAGATATGGTGCTCAATTAAAAATAAAAAAAGGACAATTCCTTGCTCCTAGTGACACAAAAAATATAGTTGAAAAGGCTGAAAACTTTTTATCAAAAGATAAAATCCTTTTAACAGAGCGTGGAACTAGTTTTGGTTACAATAATTTAGTTGTGGATATGGGAAGCTTCCAAGTTATGAAAGGCTTTGGAGTAAGAACTATTCACGATGCAACTCATTGTGTTCAAATGCCAGGGGGACTGGGTAAATCAACAGGTGGGAAAAGAGAATTAATTCCTGCTTTAGCAAAAGCTGCAATTGCTGCAGGTGCAGATGGTATCTTTATGGAAGCTCATCCAAATCCAGCAGAAGCTTTATCAGATGCTACAAACCAGCTTCCATTAACAGAAGTAAAAAAACTTGTCGCAAAACTATTAGAAATAAGGGAAATCGTAAATGAGTAGAGGACTGAACCTAAGAGAAATAGCTCTTCAATATGAAGACAAATTAAAAAAGATTAAGGTCGCACTTTTTGACGTTGATGGTGTTTTGACAGATAGTCGAGTTTTCTGGAGTGGAGAAGAATGTGGTTATAATCGCTTTTTTAATACTCAAGATGGTTATGCTATGAAGGTTCTAATGAAAGCCGGTATCAAGGTTGGAATCGTTACAGGTGGAAATAGTGTAGGTGTAAAAAATAGATTTTCGGACCTAGGTCTTGATTACCTAAAAATGGGAAATGAAGATAAGCGCCAGGGATTTGAAGAAATTTTAAAAGACTCAGGTGTAAAAGAAGAAGAAGTTTTATATATGGGGGATGAATTCTTTGATCTGCCTATTTTAAAAAGGGTTGGTTTTGCTGCCACTCCGCCTCATGCTAGTTGTGAGGTTAGAGATGAAGTTGATTATATTACTCACCGTGAAGGTGGCCATGGATGTGTTAGAGAAGTTATTGATCTTGTACGCCATGCTCAAGGAATAGTTCCGGAAATAGAGTATTAATGAGAGACTTTAAAATTGGAAAGAAATTATATCGATCTGCGGCTTTAAAACATTTTAAAATCGTTTTTATCTTAATCGCTATGTGGATTTTTATAAATCTATATTTTAAGACATTTTCGGATCCCGACTTTATCGCTCTTGGGGACACAAGCTTAAAAGGTGTTATAAATTTTCATTATCAATACCCTGTTCAAATTATTGGTTTTCTATTTGGTACTCTTTTACCGTCTTTTTACTATGCGTTTATTAGAGGCATTTATTTTTTTGAAGAAGGGATGGTTATTAATCGTGGTCTCCCTTTCCTTAATCACTGTGTGAAGTATAAAGACATTATTAGCTTTAAAATTGTTCATGCAAAATACTTAATGTCGCTTAAAAGAAAAGATGTTGGCGAAGAGCTTCTTTTTACGATTCAAGATATTGACCGTGCGGTAGCAATTTTTGACCAACATAGAATCAAGGGAGACCTTAAAAGTCAGTTTGATGAGAAAAATATTTCGATCAATAAGAAGGCCATTTTGTACTTTTTAATTTTTGGGATTATTGTAAGTGCTATTCAGTATAGTGGGTTAATGATTGCAATAAACAGATACCTATTTAGATAGTCTAAAAGAAAAAATCTTCAGACTTGGCCTTAGAGAGTCGGTTTAATATTCCACTCCATTCATCTAGTTCCTTAAAGTTTTCTTTGAGAACGATATAGATCTTCTTAGATTGAGATAAATCCATCTCTCTTAGTTTTGAGTACAGTTCTCGCGAGGCTATAGCTGCTGAGTCTGGAACTACCCAAACTGCAGCTTTATCATCTTGAGGCATTTCTTTTGTTAATATAACAGGCTTATTAGGCATATAGTGGTGCTTAAGTTGGCCAGGTGCTACTGGGCTTTCTACGTAAGTTACTAAAATTTTTTCACCCAGTTTTTTTTGAATATCTTCTTTTGTGATCATTCCAGGACGATAAATTTTTACTTCATCATCAAAAACACCCATTACTGTTGATTCTATTCCTATTTCACAAGCTCCGCCTTCAAGAATAAATACTTCATCACCAAACTCCGCTTCAACATGTTCTTTGGTTGTAGGAGAAGTTTTTGTGAATTTATTTGCACTTGGTGCTGCTAGAGGTATTTCAAATTTTGTAATTAACTCTCTAGCAACCTGATGACTTGGAAATCTAATTCCAACACTGTCTAGGCCACTTGTAATTAAGTCAGAAACTTGATCTGACTTTTTTAGAACCATAGTTAGTGGGCCTGGCCAAAAAGTTTCAGCTAATGTCTGAGCTAGTGGGGACCACTCTTTTACTAAAGACTTTGCCATTTCTATAGAACTAACATGCACAATTAATGGGTCAAAAAATGGTCTCTCTTTAGTTTTGAATATTTTATTAAGAGCAGCTTCTGATTTAATAGATGCTGCAAGTCCGTATACCGTTTCAGTTGGTATTGCTACGACATTGTCTCCATTTAATAATTTTAAAGCTTTATCTATTTCATTCATTGTACTAACTTCACC
>CAXGOD010000382.1:0-3188 GCA_964011245.1 uncultured Bacteriovoracaceae bacterium
AGGTTTTTGATTGCTGGTTTGAATCTGGTTCAATGCCATATGCTCAGCTTCACTACCCATTTGAAAATAAAGATGTTTTTGAAAAAGGATTCCCAGCGGAGTTTATTGCTGAAGGCCTTGATCAAACTCGTGGTTGGTTCTACACACTTACTGTTTTATCTGCAGCCTTATATGACAAGCCAGCTTTCAAAAATGTTATTGTTAACGGAATGGTAATGGCCGCTGACGGTAAGAAGATGAGTAAACGTCTTAATAATTACACCGCTCCTGATACACTGATGGAACAATTTGGAGCTGATGCTTTAAGATTAACTTTTATCACAAGTGGTCTAGTTAAAGGTGAAGAGTTAAAGTTCACAGATGATGGTGTAAAAGACATGGTTCGCCGTGCTCTCCTTCCTTGGTATAACTCATTTAAATTTTTCCACACCTATGCAAAGGTTGATGGTTTTGATGCCAGTAAACACTTAAAGTTTGGTGATAATATTTTAGATCGTTGGGTTCTTTCTAAGCTACAAACATTAGTTAAGAATGTTAATGAGGAAATGCAGGCCTATAAATTATATAACGTAGTTCCACAGCTGTTTCACTTTATTGAAGACTTAACGAACTGGTATATCCGTCTTAACAGAAGAAGATTCTGGGAAGGGAAAGACCTTACAGATGACAAATGTGCAGCCTACTCAACTCTTTATACAACATTAAATGAGTTAAGTAAGGTCATGGCACCATTTGCACCATTTTTATCTGAGCATATTTTTCAAGAGCTTAAAGAAAATTTTGGAGAAGATCTTCCTGAGTCAGTGCACTTATGTGACTACCCAGAGGTTGAAGAAGCTAGAATCAATGAACATTTAGAAGATGCTGTTATAAGAATGCAGGAGCTTATTCTTCTTGGCCGTCAAAAAAGAAGCCAAGCTGATATAAAAGTAAAAACACCTCTATCGAACTTAACTGTTATTCATCAAGATCAAGACCTCTTAGATGAAATCTCTAAACTTGAAGACTTTATCAAGATTGAACTTAATGTAAAAAATGTTTCATATGATTCAAATGAAGATAAGTTTATTAAGCTTTACGCAAAACCAAATTCAAGAGTCCTTGGTAAAAAGTTAGGAAAAGAGTTCAAAGCCTTTTTCGGACCTATTTCTAAGCTAGAGACTGAAACTCTTAAAAAGGTTGAAGCTGGTAAATCGATCTCGGTTAACGGAAAAGACTTAGTCCCTGAAGATCTTCTCATTTATAGAGAAGCTCAAGAAGGATCAAATGCTTTATCGAATAGATGGATTTCTGTAGATCTTGATATCAACCTTACTCCAGAGTTGATTAACGAAGGGCTTGCAAGAGAAGTGGTTAACAGGATTCAACGTTCAAGAAAAGATCTTAACTTTAATGTTGAAGATAGAATAGTTGTTACGGTACAAGCCGATGAGATCATGAAATCGATTGTTCAGACCTTTGCCGATTATATAAAATCTGAAACACTTACAACTGATATTCAGTTTGGCGTTGTTAATCTTGATGAAGCAAACTCTCTTGAGCATAAGATTGATAAGTTTGAGTTAAAAATAAACCTAAGGAAGTAGATGAATACCATTGAGGATTTAATTCAAAGCTCTAGTGAGTTTATGATTAAACAAAAAAAAGAGTGGTTAGAAATCCTCAGTGGCTTTGAATCTAAAAATAATTACCAGATCTATAATTCAGATAAAGAACAGCTTGGATTTATATCAGAGATTGGTTCTGGTTTTTTAAAGGTCTTGTCTAGATTATTCCTAAGAAGCCATAGACCATTTGAAATAAAGATAAGCAATAATGAGGGGCATGAACTACTATCAGTTCACCGTCCTTTCTTTTGGTTCTTTTCTGACCTATATGTTGAATACAATGGTAAGAAGTACGGCTCTATTCATAGACGCTTTTCTGGGATTTATAAAACCTACTCAATCCTCGACCCGATGGGAGTAGAGATATTTCAAATAAAGAGCCCTATTTGGAGATTATGGACTTTTCCTATCTTAAATAAGCTTGGAAATAGAGTGGGAGTTATTTCTAAAAAGTGGCAAGGAGTAATCAAGGAAGTATTCACAGATGCAGACGCCTTCTTTATCGATCTAAACTCGCCTGAGCTTACAATTGATCAAAGGATCCTTCTTTTTGTATCTGGGATCTCAATTGACTTCGATTTTTTTGAACAAAATCAAGGAAGTGGAAGCTTACTTAGTATTTTAGATAATTAATTTTTCTTAAACTTTGAAAAAGTAAAAATAATAACGGGAAGCAATACAAGATCGCAAATAAGAGCAATGATTAAAACGATTGCAGTTAAAAGTCCAAACTCAGCATTGATTTGAATATTACCAAATAAAAACATGCTAAAGCAAACGACTAGAATGAGAGTCGTATTAATGAGTGCAGCTCCAATATGCTCTAGAATGTAAGCGACTTTATCTTCAACAGATTCCTCTATATCCTTTCTATTATGATACGCACTTAGAAAATGTATTGTATCGTCTATAGCAATCCCCAAACAAACAGAAGCAACCAAGACTGTCCCCATATTAATAGAGATTCCAATTAGATATGCAAATCCCCCTACGAGAACAAGAGGTACAAGATTTGGAATCATTGAAAAGAGACCAAGTTTTAAAGATTTAAATGTTATAGACATAAAGATACATAGAAGAAGGATGGCAAAAAGAATAGACTTGAAAAACGTTTGAACCATATACTCATTGGCCCCAACAATCATTGATGTTTTTCCTGTTACGAATAAATTGAGCTCAACTTCTTTTGCAATTCTTTTAATTTCATTAATTCCAGCTATTGATTGCTCTGAGGAAGAGAGTGTCCACAAAACACTTATTCTCATCTGCGTCTGTTCAAGATTAATCCATTTATATAGACCTCGTTGACTTGTAGAACTTAGTTCTAAAAATGTTCTTGCATCCTTAATATAATCATCAGTCATCTGTGATTCTTTAAGGTCAAATAGTTCCATTGCCTGAAGAATATAAGTCCTAATATTGAGAACTTTAGTAATATAAGGAACCTCAACTAAACGTTTTTCAAGCTCCTTAATTTTATTCAAATTATCCAACGTGAGAACATCTGGACTTTTCAAGATAAGCTCACGGTGGAAACCAAACATTTCTTCCATCATATATTGCACCAATTGAAAATTGAGT
>CAXGOD010000383.1:0-3178 GCA_964011245.1 uncultured Bacteriovoracaceae bacterium
ACCAGCGGTAGATAAAGCCAGGTCTCTAAAAGTGGTATTATTTGATTCAAACCAATCAACGCGATTGTCGTCTCCATAAATTACTTTTTGTGAACCAAAGGCATTAAGAGATAATAGTAGCAAGACGCTTAAGATTTTTTTCATAACGGAATTCCTTTTCCTTTTCAATTAAGTTTATTAATAACTAGTTTATAAATTTTAAATACACATAGTAAAGTGCAAAGCCGCTTAAGAAGACTAAACCAATATAACAGACTGTTTTGCTCAGCCTGCTTGGATGTAGCTCTTTGGGAATCTCTGAAGAATTCATAATTTTATAGTTTAAAATAGCATATAGAGGAGCTACTAAGAATGATAAAGTCGTAGCGAGATTAACAAGGGATTTCATATTATCTAAAAATAAAAAGAAAATAACGACACTTCCAATAACTGTAATGGATATCCAAAAATTATACCATTTAGGTTCATGAGTTGATTCAATATCACTATAAACGTAGAAGGCCTCTCTTAAGATTCTAGAAAAGGCATCAAGGCAAGTAAGAGTTGTACTTAGCATAGTTGTAAATGCAGCAATTGAAATCAATGGATATGACCATGAACCTAAGGCCTTGGTATATAACCCAACTAATTGTCCCGCAAAAACTGTTGCACTTGCTGAGAGTTCAATACCACTTCTGTACATTACTAAGGATCCAAGTGTTAAAAAACAACAAGCTAGGATAGCAGTAGTTATAAAGCCTACATTAAAATCTGTAATGGCATCTTTTAATGATGTTTGTGACTTCTGTTCAATGTTTTTCGCCATAGACCAAAGTCCATGCCAAATAGGAATATCCATAGGTGCAGGCATCCAACCCACAAGAGCTATAAGGAAAAATATATGTGTCTTATTACTAAAACTAAAACTTACTTCTGGCGCAGTATTATTAAAATTTCCAAAAAGAGCAATAATAATTGTTATAACTGTTGTTATTGTCAATATAACTATGATCACTTTAATGAGGTTATCTAAAATATTATATCTACCAATTACTAAAATTATTGCAGAGGCAATAAGTAAAAGAGAGCTTGTTAAACGCACATCCATAGTTAAATCTAAAAATTGATTTAATAGACCTCCAGTCACAATCGTTACAGCAGACTGAACAGTAAACATTGTTGCTAGTGTCATTATAAAGAAAAGTATAAGTGTCCAGTTACCTATTTTTTTATAACCAGTTAATAAACTCTTGCCAGTGATTGCTGTATATTGAGGACCAATTTTAAAAAATGGATATTTTAAAATATTAGCAATAATAACGGCCCATAATAACTGAAAGCCGAACTCTGCGCCTGCTCTAGTTGATTGTACTAGGTGGCTAACCCCAATTGCTGCTGCAGCGTATAAAAGACCTGGGCCAAACTTATTGCTATATTTCATTATGTTCATTCATTCTCCAAACTGTAAGTATATGAAAATAGGATTGCGCATCAAAATAAAGTTGTCAAATTTTGTCAGGCTATGATTTTTTTAGTAAAAATGGGACTTGAGATGAGAGCATTTATAGCAATAAACATATTTATGATTTCCACGCTAGTAAACGCTAGTGCCTGCTTTAATAAAGTAAGTGCTAAGCATTCAGTTCCGTGGAATGGTCAAGTTGAGACTATTGTAGAGTCTTATTTAAATACATTTAAAATACCTGGTGTCGTTGTTCTTGTTGGTAATAGTAAAGGTGTTATTTATGAAAAGGCTTTCGGTAAAAGATCTTTAGATAAAGAAGACACCAATACTCTTGATACCATCTATGACCTAGCATCTATTACTAAGCTTTTTACCGCTTCTGCAGTAATGAAATTAGTAGAAGATAAAAAAGTATACTTAGGTGGAAAAGTTAAGCGATATTTTCCTGAAAACTATGTCACAGCTAAAAAACAACTTATTACAGTTGAAGATTTAATGAGACATAATTCTGGTTTTAAAGCCGGTGTAAGCTATAGAGTATTTACTGATAATTTAGATACAACATGGGATAATATTTTAAATATTGAACCTAATTATCCATATAGAAGTTTTAAGTACTCAGATATTAATTATCTTGTTCTTGGTAAATTAGTAGAAAGAAGATCGAAGCAAGATCTTAACGACTATATTCGTAAGAATTTTCTTGAGCCACTTGCGATGAGTGATAGTGGTTTTAAGGCCTTTGAAGATAGCGTATGTAAGTATCGATGTGCACCAACTAGAAAGAAAATGAATAGAGGACATGTTCATGATCCTACTAGCTTCCGTCTTGGTGGAGTTGCTGGCCATGCTGGTTTATTTTCTACTGCCAAGAACCTAGCTAATTTTGCATCAGTATTTATGAATAATGGTAAATACTGTGGAAAGAAAATACTTGATCCTAGAACAATAAAAAAGATGATTACAAAGAGACCTGGTGAGAATCGTGGACTTGGATTTGATATTACTAGCCCTTACTCAGTAAAACCTCGTGGTGATTACTTTGCAAAGGGACTGTCCTTTGGCCATACTGGCTTTACAGGTGTCTCTTTATGGATTGACCCAACGATTGATACATTTTTAATCATCCTGAGTAATACGGTTTATGCTGATAATGAAAAATTTGCTAAAAGTGGATACCTAAAACTGATTACAGAGCTTGCCAATATTGTTGGTGAAGCTAATTCTATTTAATTAAATTCAATAAATCTTTTAGTTGATCTATATCCGTTTTTGGAGAGTACTTAGATATTTGATACTGTTTTAAGTACTGATAGTAGAGCTTTTTATTTTTAACCTTTGAATTTTTAATTTTAATTTTGATCTCTGAGATGTTGTCAGTTGGTATAATGAAGATTTTGTTTTTCGCAGCTAATTTTATAAATTTATTAAAATTTTGATCAACAGCGCCACTTGTAATGCTTGTATTCATGCCCATATAATAGAAAATAAAAATCATTAATGCGAAAAGAATGAAACCAATTAAAATGAAAATATACCTTTTTATTTTAAAAATCTCTGAAAGGTCCCTTTGTTTATCTCTGTCGTAAGTATCAAAAAATAAACTAACCTTATAGTTTAGATTATCCCAATATTGTTTGGCAGTATAATAATAAGGGCTTAAAAAGTTACGATTATTACTATTTAAATCAACAGTAGCACCTGTAAAAAATGCTTCTCCCCCCCTTATTACTC
>CAXGOD010000384.1:0-3167 GCA_964011245.1 uncultured Bacteriovoracaceae bacterium
AGTACGCTTGATAAGTCTACGAATAGACCGAAGCCGTTTTTCCCTGCTTGCTTTGAAGTATAGATACCTGCTGCTCCTAGAACATTCTCAATGTTAAACACTGGGAACAAACTTGAAGTTCCTACTTTCGCTCCCATTGCGTCAAATGTTTTGAATGGGATAGCGGCGCCAATTGCTGCAACACCGTCAGCGATAGTTAAGTACAACTCAACACCCTTACCTACTGGGATTGTAATTACCTTATTATTTGCAATAAGCGGTAATACTGCTCCATTTGGTAAACTGGCCTGAGACGCTTGTAGATGAGCGATTGCACTTACGTTAACATCAATTTTTAAATAATTTTGACCACCAATTGCTGAGGTCATTGAGATATTACCAATCTCTTCCCAAGTCTTGGGCATATAAATTGGTAAGCTTGTAGAAGGTAACATTACATTACCGATTGACAGGTTTGCACCTACTGATAAATGAACATCGTTATCAACGTACTCTGTAGAAACACGTACGTCTTTTACCATGGGCTTTTGACCACCACATGAAACTAAAAATAATGATAATGAAAATACACTAACTAATCTGATTAAAATTGAATTTGTCATGTTAATACCCGAACTAAAAGCGAAGCTTTGCCGGATAATCTTTGTCTAATAACAACTGACGTACCACTACAACTTACGTACTACTATAAACCAAAGAAGATTTGATCGTTGAAAAATATTTTCCTCTTTTTCCAAGATCCTTCTCACCATTGACGCGTTGAGGCATTCTAGAGGCATTTTCCATTTCGGTCAATACAAGGCATAATCTTTTATACAAAATCTTCGAAATTACAATGAGTTAAGTATGAAAAAAGTAGACTATTATTTTGATTTTTTAAGCCCTTTCTCCTATTTCAGCTGGAAAAATACTGCTGAGCTTCGATCAAATCCTGACATCGAAGTTGCGCTAAAGCCCGTTGTAATGGGGACTTTGTTCAACAACTCGGGAATTAAAGGTCCCGGAGAAATACCACCTAAGCGCTATCTTATGCTTAAACAGTGCTTTCAATATGCGGCTGTGAATAACATCGATTTCACACCTCCAAAAACTCACCCTTTTAACCCTTTATATGCCTTAAGACTTGCTACATTGGCCTGTGGCAAAGATCAACAAGAGCAAATAATTGGACATCTATGGGATCTATGTTGGGCACGTGGGTTTGAACTAGGCGAAGCAGACATTTTAGAAAAAGAGTTAAGGTCCATTGGTCTTGATGGAAAAAAACTTATTGAAAAAACTTTTGAACGTGAAGTTAAACAAGAACTAAAGAAAAATACCAAAGAGGCCATAGCGAATAAGGCCTTCGGTGTTCCATCCTTTGTTTATGAAGAGGAATTATACTGGGGTAACGATTCATTGAACTATTTGAAATTGGCCATTGAGGATAAAGCTCCCAAATGGGATATAGAGCTCTTTAATGATAGAACAAGTGACATAATACTGTAGTATATCAGTCAAACTTAAAGTAATTGCCTAAGAATATTGATTGAAGTAATTTGTTCAGAAGAAAAAAGTAGACCTTCCATGGCCAGAAGCTTCATCCATAAAGTAATTGGTAGAACTAAATTATGAAGTAAAAATTAAGGTCTGGAAACCGGTGTAAGAATATAACAGTTTTTTTACAAAATACGCTCTAAAATACTAATATTATTAGAGTTAATTCCGAAAAGTCCACAGTAAGGTTAAATTAAAGGTATTTATATATGGGAGCAAAGCTCATCAAGTCGCTCACTGAGCACTTTATTAATATTATAAGCGAAACGAATGGGATCACTTTAATTGAAACCCTAGACCTCGCTATCAACTCTGAGTTCTGTAGAGATACTCCACAAACAAGAAAATCTTTTCTAGAGTTCAAAAGACTTTTATCCGGCTACCAACATGATGAAGTAGATATTCAAACTTTAATGGGTCATCCAGTTGCTCATGCACTTAAAATGTTTTTTAAAAAATTTCCAATTCCTTATAGAGAAGAACATATTCATTTAACAGGTTCTTTAACAGCAGACTTTGTATTTCCAAGAATTAAGCCAATGCTTAAAGGACCGATGAAAGACTCTTTATGGAAACAAATTAAAAATGTATATGGCGATGATATTGAGATTGACTCAGCTGAAGATGTGGATGATCTCCTTCGTCTTAAAGAGGACGAACAGTTTGATCGCTATCTAGAAATACTACTTTTACCAAAACTAATTCTTATAGATAGACAAGCCCATGCTGAAGCTGCATATCATATGGCAAGTGAGCTTTATCATAGCTACAACGTAGGTTTTATTAGACTTAAATTTACCTTTGATAGATCAACAACTAATGAAGCTGAAAAAATACCAGGTCAAGAAGCGATAACAAGTGAAGATGTTGTTATGGGTCTTTATGATGGTTTCATGGAATTCAAAAAGAAAGTTCCAGTCTTTGATTTTATTTTGTCTCCTTGTTTTAGAAAGGAATCTAATCACTTCAACGCTGATCGATATCCTTCTAAGAAGGAACACTTTAACCATCAAATCGATCAAATCTTAAATATTATTGAAAGAAATCCAGAGTTATCCTCCTACTTAACGGACGTCGATACTGTAGGGAATGAGAAGGAATTATACAGAAAAGGTCATTTCCAAGATATGAAGCTTGGTTTTAGAAAGCTTCACTATAAAGGTTTTAGTATTCGCTCTCACCATGGTGAAACATTCCATACTCTTAAAAAAGGTGTTCAGGCAGTAGATAACTCTATGAATATCTGGCATATCGATACACTCGAACATGGTCTAAGCTTAGGGATTAACCCAAATTATTATTACCATGCTCTTTTTCAAAAGGTGATTGGTATTAATGAGCAAGGAATTCCTATTCGTGAAAAAAGTGTTGAGTATAAAGAACTTGAAGAGATGGATTTTCGTATGCATGGGGATATAAGAGACAAGCTTTTTAGAGGTGTCCCTTTAAATAACCAAGAGAAAACAGTTTTTGTTAAAACGAAGTTTCATACCGCAAGAGAAGTAGAACACTACCAGCATGATGTTATTAACAGAATGCTAAGTAAGGGAGTTTCTCTTATTGCCCTACCGTCTTCTAATAAACGCTTAACTAGCAGCTTAGAAGAGTATAAAGACCATCCATTTTCATGG
>CAXGOD010000385.1:0-3159 GCA_964011245.1 uncultured Bacteriovoracaceae bacterium
AATCTTGAAAATAAAATCAAATCATTAACTCAAACTCAACTTGCTTAGGGTGAAGAGTCTTGTTTTCTTTAATAATCTTTTTATCACGATCAAGCATTGTGTTTACAGCTTCAAGATATTTATCCCAAAAATCAAATCCTTTCATATTAGTAAAAGGCATTCTTTGTAACCAAGAATCAATTAGTTCATATAGTGTAGGCTCTTCTTCCATTTCGATTAGTAGGTTTCTGTCTTCTTCGTTTAGACGTGAATTAAAAAACTCTTTGGCCTGACCTGTTCTATATTTTTCCCGAAGACCAAGTCTTAATTCAATTTGTCTAAACTGAATACTTTGAAAACCTGAAGCAGGTGTTAAGAAGTCACGAAACTCCATAAAGTCTAGGGGAGTCATTGTTTCAATAATTCTTAATTGCTGATTTAAAACTCTTTGTATTTCCACAACGCGGTTAAGTCTGTGATTAACGACACTAATATCACTTGGTAATATTCTACTTTGTAAGAAAATCTCATAGATTGAGTTCACTTCATGAATGATTTGCTTAAACCAAAGCTCATAGGCCTGGTGAATAATAATAAATAAGGTTTCATCATGGGCCTCTTTACCGTGCTCAGTACTTTTAGGTTTTTGCGCTCCTAATACCTTATCTAAGTGTAAATATTCACCATAATAAATAGGTTCGTGCTTCATGATTTGCTCCTGCGGTGCAACTAACGTCAGATTAGACCCATATTAGACACCTATGCTTTTAATTTGTCGAATTTTGGGATACTTTAAACCTCTTAAAATCATTAGAAAAGGACAATACATGGGCAGTTCATTCACGCTAGATCAAGGGACTATTAAGAATAATATTGAAGCATTGCAAAAGTTTCTTCAAGAAAAAAATCTTGATGCATTTTATATTTCAAGTTTTGATACATTTTTAAATGAATACGTACCAATGGAAGACTGCCACCGATTTTATATTACAAACTTTTCAGGTTCAGTTGCTGATGTTTTAGTTCCCAAAGAGGGAAGAGTTAAGCTTTATGTTGATGGAAGATATTATGAACAAGCAGATTTAGAAGTAGATGCAACCAGTGTTGAGGTTGTTCGAGTTCCTGCAAACACGAGTTTATTTTCTTGTTTAATGGATGATGTAAAAAAACTTGAGTTTGCTAATATTGGTATCGAAGCACAAAGAACTCCACTAAATACTTTTACTATCCTTGAAGCCGTAACAAAGGTTCATCAATTTCAAAATGAACTAGAAGGCTTTATAAAGTTTGAAGCACAATCAGAGTTTGCTCCAATTTTCCATGAGCCAAAAGAGAATAGAGGAAGTGATACAACTCAAAAGCTAGAAAGAGTTATTGCTGATAAAAACTTAGGCTACTATATTACGGCAATCGATAGTCTTTCTTGGCTGTCAAATTGCCGTGGATTCCACCTTCCAAATCTATCTTCATTTTTAGGAAGAGGTTTCGCTGTTCATGATAAACTTTTTGTTTTTATCGATAATAAAACATCTGTTGATGAGTCAGCGAAAAACATCCCAGGTGTTGAATTTATTACAACAGATATTCAAGGGATTACTAAAAAACTTACGGAGTTACAGACTCATTATAAGCTTAACACACTAATGATTGATCCAAAGATGTTAAATGCAGCTGATTATTCATTTTTAAAGGATGTATTTGGTGAAGAAGTTTTAACGGAAGAAAATGGAGGCCTGGTAAAGTTTCACTCAATAAAAGAAGATGCTGAAGTAGAAGTGATGAAATGCGGTTTTGCTAAGGCCGATCAAGCAATCTTTAAAACGATAAAATGGGTAAAAGAGCAGATAGCTACAGGTAATGACATCACTGAACACGATCTATACTTGGAAACAACAAAGAAGTACCAAGCAGAAGGAAGTCGTGAACAAAGTTTTGGAACAATTGCAGGCGTTGGACCAAATGGTTCTATTATTCATTACAGTGATCCTAAAAAAGATGTTCATATAACAAAAGAAGATATGATCCTACTTGATAGTGGTGGATACTTTGATGGTGGTTTTGCAACTGATACGACCCGAACTTTTATGGGCGGCGATGTTAAACCTCATCCTGATTATATCAAAATGTACACTCATACATTAAAAGGTGTTCTTCAATGCCAAAATGCAATTTTTCCAGATGGAATATCTGGAGCAACACTAGATGCTTACGCAAGAAAATCATTATTTGATAATGGGAAAAATTATAATCATGGAACAGGTCATGGTGTTGGAATTCACGTGCATGAAGGTGGGGTTAGAATTTCTCCTGTAAGTACTATTCCTATGAAAGAAGGACAAGTTGTATCTATTGAACCAGGGATTTATATTCCAGGTTTTGGTGGAGTTAGAATTGAGAATATTGCCCTTGTAAAAAAGCATCCTAAGTTTGATGGATTTTTATACTTTGAGTCTCTTGTTTATATCGGATATGAAACAAGCTTAATTGATATGTCACTTTTAACAGACCAAGAAAAAGAATGGCTGGAAGAATACGAAAAAGTTTGTCTCGAGCGTGGAACGAGTTTTAGGTAATGAATAAACTTTTAATCCTTATCTTTTTATTCTCTACAATCGCTATTGCCGAAGATAAGAAAAAAGCAAGGATATGGGACTTCTCTTTAAAAAGGGAAAAACCAGAAGAAAAAGGTATTTTTTGGGGACCAATGCTTTCAGTCCTTGTCCCCGGAGTAAATCAAGCATGGGAGAAACAATGGTCACAGGCCGGTCTCTTTGCAGGAATAGGTTTTCTTGGTTCTCAGGTTATGTTCTCATCAAATATTACAGAGCAAGAGCTAAAAGAAGTTGAAGAAGATGGCTTTAATGATTCTGAATTTGATAAGTATCGACAATATCAATTAGGCGCACAAATATATTCAGTTGCAGGAAGCTTAAGTGCTTATGCCAGTTTTCAAAGTACGATAAAGTATAGAAAAAAAGCATTGGGTGAGTATAAGTTTGTTAAAAATGAAGAAACAGTTGATGAAATTCTTCTAGCTCCTCTTGATTTTTCTTTCTTAAAAAGAAAGACCACATGGATTCCTCTAACACTTATTGCTGGCCTTGTGGTGGCAAGTGATGGAATGAGTCTTGGGAGTTTTCAAGGCTCTGATGCTTTTTACACTGGAGCATACTCATATAA
>CAXGOD010000386.1:0-3149 GCA_964011245.1 uncultured Bacteriovoracaceae bacterium
TTTAGATTCTGCTCGTTATGGAATTGCATGGGGTGTTATTGGTGCTGCTATGGAAGCCGCCAAAGTGGCTACAAATTCACCATACTTTCTGTACTGCAACCCTGATGAAGAAATTATCCACTTAGAAAGATGTTCTAATATTCTAGAAGATAGTCATATAAAAAAATTGAATTTAACAGTTGGACCCATGGCCTTATCAGGCTCAACCAGAATGCAGGCCACAACAGTTCAAATGTTAGCCGCCGGGTCCGCAATTATTATGGAGTCTAATGGTTTTGAGGAGAATCTGTTAAAACTAATCGATGAACTTATTTGCGTTGATTACAAAGTAATTCATGACTTTATATTAAAAGAGTCAAACCTTTATCAGAATGGTGGATATGTTACATATGTTTCAGATGAATCACTGGGAATTTCTATTTTAACAGATACCACAGAGAGATCACCAACCTTTAGTTTACTTCCCTTTGAAACCACTACAGGTTACGAACATTCATTATGCTATTTAACTATAGACGGGGCAGTCAACTCAGTAGAAAGTTGGAAAAAGCTTCTTAAAAGAGCTCCTAGGCCCTTAGAATGGGGAAGTTTAGAAGGGATGGTCGATTTAAACTCTATTTATTCTTACGATATAAGCTCAAAGTCACTAGAGCGTAGATCATCTTTGGCAAACCATGAAGTCTTTAAGATAAAGCTTAGTGAATCTAAAATTCAATTTGAGCTTGGAGATCTAAACGGTGATGCTCCGATTAACCAGTCTTCTGTACTTAGTTATCAGTTAACCCTTAAGCTTTTATTGAATACCATGAGTACATTGATCATGGGACGAATGGATCGTTATGAATCAAATATTATGACATGGGTAAAACCAAGTAACTATAAGCTTATTGATAGGGCCTCTAGATATGTTCTAGAGTTATTAAAAAGAGATGGGATTAACAAGTCTTATAATGAAGTTTCTAAAGCGGTAATAGAGTTAAGTGGTGAAACTGATAGTAATATTCCAATTGTTTTAAGGGTCTGTAACTCCTTAAAGCAAGACTAAAAAAAGCCCCACTTAAAAGTGAGGCTAAAGTTTATGCTTCTTTATTTGTATCTTCTGAAGATTTCTTTTCTTGGTCAGGTTCATTTAAACCTTTTTTGAAGTTTGTAATTGCTGATCCAAATGATCTACCAAGTTGAGGAAGTTTTTTTCCACCAAAAAGTAAAACGATAACAAATGCAATAACTAATAATTCTGTTGTTCCTAATCCAAACATATTTTACCTCTTAGTATAACTTAGCTAAATCCATTGAGTATTTCCCTGGTGCATAATTCATAAAACGGTTTTCTTTAAGTTTTTTAAATTTTGCAGAAGAATTACTCTTTGCCGCGAAAGGAAAAATGCTGATTCCGCCACGGGGTGTAAATTCACCTATAACTTCAATGTATTTGGGCTTCATAAGTTTGTAAAGGTCATCACATATTTTTTGGATGCAATCCTCATGAAAGTCCCCATGATTTCTAAAACTGAACAAATAAAGCTTCATTGACTTACTTTCTACCATATTCTTGTCAGCAATATAGTTTACATAGATTTTTGCAAAGTCTGGTTGTGCAGTTTTAGGGCATAGAGATGTAAACTCAGTACAGATAAAAGTTGTCCATGCCTCACTAGAAGGGTTCTTGTTTGGAAATGACTCTAAAATTGCAGGATCATAATCTTGTTTATAGTCAGTTTTGTTGCTACCTAAAAGTGTTACACCTTCTAGTTCTTTAGCCTGTCTTTGGGCCGTTTTTCCTGTTTTTTTGCGTGGCATAAAGTCCTCGTATAGCAATTGTATGGTATTAATGCTTTAGCTTTTATAACAATTTGTGTAAAAAGGGAACAAGTTAAAATTTCAAATGGTTAGATATGTTTAGAAAAACAAAAGTTGTTATAGGTCAATTAGGTTCACCCGAATCTCCAAGTCCTAAGGATGTTCGAAAGTTCTTAAAAGAGTTCTTAGGAGACCCTCGAGTTGTGGATCTTCCCCGTGTTTTGTGGTGGTTAATACTTAATCTCTTTATATTACCATTTCGCCCTAAAAGTAGTGCTAAGTTATATTCTAGAATATGGGATGGAAATTCATTTCCCCTCATTGAAAATACAAAGAAATTCGCTTTTAAAGTTGAAAAGTATTTGGATGATAATATTGAATTAAATTATGCCTTTCTGTTAACTGAACCAAGAGTTGGTACACTATTTAAGCAGTGGGAAAAAGAACCATTTCATGAAAGAGCGGATAGGCTAATAGTCTTACCTCAATTTCCACAGTATTCTGAGTCTACATCGGCTTCGGTTGTTGATAATGTGGGGAAAACATTTGCAAATGCCGTAAATATTCCTGACTTTGAATTTGTATCGTCCTATCATAGATTAAGAGCATTTATAGATTTGAGTGCCAAAAAGATTCAAGAAACCCTTGATAAGCATAATCCTGAACACCTCGTTATATCTTTCCATGGTATACAGTTACGTAGATACACCCAAAAGAAAGATGAATATTATGTCCATTGCTATGAAACATTCAAGCTCATTAAAGAAAAACTAAATATTGACCATGATAAGATCCATTTTACCTTCCAAAGTCGATTTGGAAGTGAACAATGGCTTGGACCAGCTACAGATGAGTTCGCAGTAGAGCTTGTTGAGAAAGGAGCTAAGAGCATTGCTACATATAGCCCAAGCTTCGTTGTTGATTGTTTAGAGACTACAGATGAGCTTGGTCATGAACTCACCAAAGAACTAGAAGAAGTTGGGGCTAAACATTACTTTATCGAATGTCTAAATGATGATGACGATTGGGCAAAAGGTTACGCTGAGTTTATTAACACATATGTAAATGGAAAAAGAGAAGAGTTAAAAGAGTTGTTTTACCTAACTGACAGAAAAGCAATTGAGGTAGAACTTCCACCACAAATTGAAAAGTCTCCACCCCTTGACGATAATGCCAAAAAGAATATTAAACTTGTTTTTTTAACGCTCTTTTTAGATTTGATTGGTTTTTCAATCATATTTCCTCTTTTTCCAGCATTAGCAAAACATTACTTAACTTATGACAGTGATAATTTTTTTTTGCAGTTAATATTTTCTAGTATCAATGCCCTTACAGATGTTGGTGGAACT
>CAXGOD010000387.1:0-3126 GCA_964011245.1 uncultured Bacteriovoracaceae bacterium
CCTCATTCTTCTTAATGATTAATTCAGGATTAGCTGCTAGTGGATGAGTGTCCATTGCCGTTACAAAAATTGAACATGGAGTTGTTCCAGGCTTAGCAACAACCGAAAACGGTCTTTGTCTAATAGATGGCCACATTCCAGATTCTAATAATAGCTTCTCAGCTTCTTCTTTAGAGTAAGAAGAAGCATCTGCGCCTTTATAGCTATCAAAGTCAGCATGATTATTGCCTTCTACTTTAATAACAACCGACTGGAATGCTCTTTTTGCTCCACGGTTAACTTCAATTACTTCACCACTTGCTGGTGATGTGTAATTAACACCAACAGTTTTCTTGTCTGTGAATAGCAATTGACCAACCTTGACCTTGTCCCCGACTTGAACTTCCATTGTTGGTTTCATTCCAACAACATCGTCTCCTATCAGGGCAACCTTCGATACATTTGGACCATCTGAGATCTCCTGGTTAGGAGCTCCTTCAATAGGTAGATCCAACCCTTTCTTGAGTTTAATCATCGCGTTGATTTCCTTTAAAAGATTTATATAAAAAATATACTGGTAATTCAGTTACCTCAATACCATACTATTTGTTATAATGTTTGTAGGACAATATTAGTTTATTCGACCTGTTTTATCAATCGTAATTAGGTTTTGTATAATGGCTTTTAGCGAAAAAATTTTTGAAGGGAAATATCTTTATTACAAAGATGGAAACCAATACTCAGAAGAATTATTCTCTTTGGGAAGAGAAGATAAGACTTATGGAAATTATACTTTCAGTTCAGAGATATTATCTCGTGTTGGCACCGGGGAATTTCTAAAAGTTTACACTGATTACGAATTAACATCCAAGATGGAACCACTTAATGTTCGTGTGAAAAGATCACTTGGAAAAAGCCAAAGCACAGAGCGTTATTTTATTGACCAAAAGGACAAAACCGTTTCCTATAACTTCGATGGAAGAAATGGATACTTTGATTATGAAAAAGTTATCAACGGAAAATTTCATATTGCGACACCTTCATTTTGCACTTCAGCACTGATGACACAAATGAAAAAACTAGATCCTGTTCAAAGAACTCCATATAAAGTTCTATCCTCACAAAATATTTGGGAGTATGTTGCACCTTTCCAAGAAAACATAATTTTTATTGAGTTAAAGTCTCATGAACCAGTTCAATTAAAAATTAATAATAATGAATTATCTGCAACTCTGTGTCATTTTTATGAAGATGATAGAGATTCAAAGACTCCCGCCATAGGAAATCCTTTTTACTTAAGCAAACATTTTAATATTCCGTACAAGGCTGAGTTTCCAGGTGGACTTGAAGTGGTAGTTGATAAGTTAAAAATCTTGGAAGCAAAAGAATATAAAAATATGTTCTAGCTATTAATAGCCTTAATAATTAAAGTTACCATTTGCTCTTTACTTAAATCTAAATAATCAAAAGAAAGCTCTTTTTCAATTTGCGTAAACAGCTCATCAAGCTCTGGCGTTGATTTCCCATCATCATAATCAATTGCATCTTTAGCTATTTTCTGGATAACTTTGTAGGCGTCTTGATAATTTTTCTCACCACGAGCTTGATCGATAATGATTTTTTTTACGTGGGGAACTAGTGTGCTTTCAATACTTCCAGCATAGGCAGCATTAGACATTTTTAAGACTAAAAGACTGGTTAGTATTAGCTTTCTGAGCACATATCCTCCTGGAACGAAGATCATAATACCAATTTTCTAAGAAATATCAATGCGAAGCGTAATATTTATAGTGACTTATCTATTTGCACATAAGCAGCTGAAATAACTAGCCTTTAATAAAGGTTTCAAGCTCTTTACAGGCCTTTTCCATTGGGGCAAACTCGATATCATAAGGCCTCATAAGCTCTTTGAACTTCTGTAAGGTCCTACTCTTCCACCTAGCAGTTCTTGAGTCAGTAATAATGATTCCACCTTTATCATCTTCAGTTCTTATTAATCGACCAAGTTTTTGGTGAAGAGAGCGAGTTCTCGTAGCTAGAAAATAGTCGTTAAACTCATTTCCAAATTCTCTTTCATAGAATTGTCTTCTCTTATCAATTACAAAGTTACGACGTAGATCAGGAACTTTATCAACATAGACAAGTTGTAGTGATTGGCCAGGGATATCAATTCCTTCTCCGAATGATTCCATTCCTACTAAGATACCATTGCCAGACTTCTTAAACTCTTCAACAATATTATTTCCCATTCCTTGAATAAAAAGAGGTATTTCACCATCAAATTCTTTTAAAAGATATTCATTGGCCTTTTCAAAACGAACACGAGAAGAAAATAATAAAAGCGTCCTTCCACCTAAACTTCTAATTAAAGGTATTAATTTTTCAACTATAAATGGAATAAAAGTGTCTTGATAAAGACTTGGTGTATCTTGACTTAGATATACTCTCGCACTTTTTTCATAATCATAATTGTTTTTTAAGAATAGCCCTGTTTTAAATCTTTTTTCAGGTTCAACATAGCTATATCCTGTCATCCATTCAACAGCAGCAATCCCGGTTGTTCCATCTTCACTTCCTAGAGTCGCAGATGTTAAAACAACTGACTCACTTTCTTTTAAAACATTCTCATAAATCATTTTACCAACATTAATTGGAGCTGACTCTAGATTATAACCTTGATCCGCATGGTAATTAATTGTATTGGCAATCTGTTCAGAGTCCTCAAGAATTTGAGTTAGAGTTACAACTGTATCTTCAAGTTGTGCCATAACAGATTCAAAGGCTGTCCAAGCGATTATCTTATTATCGTCATTTTCTAGTTCTGATAACTCCCATCTTTCCATATAAGGTGATAGAAATTTATAAATACTACCGAAAATAAACTTTAAGCTTTCTAGGTGATTATAAATACTTGCTTCTGTATTATTAGAAGCACTCTTACTTCCTAATAGTTTTATTTCATTCCAGTAAATATCAGTATAGTTTGGAAGTTTTTTTGCATAACTTTCAATTTGATCAGTTAAAGGTGGAACATGATCTGAAAGCATCGCAACTTGATCTTGAACTTCTTTCCTAATCTTTTTCGGTAACTCTTCATCTGGCCTATCTTCATGCCCTAATAGGTAAAACAAAGGACCTATCATTGAT
>CAXGOD010000388.1:0-3114 GCA_964011245.1 uncultured Bacteriovoracaceae bacterium
ATAACACCAAGAAGCGGTGTTAATTACGGTGACTTAATTTCAACTCTCGATGTACTACGACAAAATAAGATTGTTAACATTGGGGTTATCTCTGCGAGGGCAAAATAATGAGATTAAATCATAGTTTAGTAGCTGCAGATGCTTTCGAAAAACATTTAATAAACAGAAAAAGAAAAAAAGGTTGGGGAGTTAAAGCAATTGGTTTTACTTTAATGCTTACTTCAATGGTTGATATGTTCAGCATGTTAGTTGTTTTCCTGTTACAAACTTTTTCAAGTTCTCCTGAGATTCTAGTGACTAAAGGAATTGAGATTCCAAACTCTTTTACTCCTTCTATAGTTAAGGAAGCACCAGTTCTAGCAATTTCTAAAGATGGAAACTTATATTTAGATCAAAAATTAGTAGGTTTAACTAAGAAACTAGTTAAAAATCCAAATCCTTTAATGAAGAAGTTAGATGGAATTAAAACAAACTGGGGTAAAACTCATGCTGGAGTACCATTTCCAGGTGAAATTAACTTACAGGCTGATAAAGAGATTCCAAGTACTGAGGTTTCTCAGATTATGGCCATCCTAACAGGTGGGCAGTATCACTCAATCCAGTTGGCGGTAATAGGGCATAGATAAAGATGAAAAAACTATTAGTTCTACTTTTATTTGTTTCATTTGCTGCTCGTGCAGATGAATATTTAATCCAAGAGATGGAAAATCTACGCTCTTCTTTAGATATGGAAGATCCATCTCGTGTTGAACTAACATTAAGACTTGCAGATCTGTACTTTGACTCTTCAATTCGTGAAGGTGGAGAGACTAATATAGCAAAGCTTAAAGAACAAAGAATGCGTGCATTAGATTTATATAAGCACCCTTTAAATGGAACAGGCGGAATTCCTAAAGCGAAAGGTCAATTAAGAATTAAGATTGAGTTTCAAATGGCCCGCCTATTATCTCGTTTAGAAGAAAAAGAACAAGCTGAAAAGCATTTTTTAATTGTATTCCAAAACCCTAAATCACCTAAAAAAATCAAAGAACAATCTTCACTAGCTTTAGCAGAGTGGTATGAAGAAGATGCTCAGTACAATAAGGCCAATAATTATTATCAAAGAAGTATAAAGCTATGTGATGGTATTCCTACATGTAATTATGCACACTATAGACGAGCGTGGTTATTATACAAAGATACCAAACTAGACCAGGCCATTACAGAAATAGAGTTATCTTTATGGGATGTAAATGGGAATATTCGTGAGAATGTTCTTTTAGATTATGTAATGTTTCTATCGAACCAAATGAGTGATGGATTTGCTGAACATAAAAAAATCAAAGCTCTATCATTAAAAATTAATAGACCAAAACTTACTCGTGATCTTACAGAAGCATTCTATGTTGCTGGTAATAGACGTGCAGGTAGTAACCTTTTAGATATAGAAAACAATAAGAACCCAAATATGTATTATGAGATTCGTCTTCTTGAGGAGTTTTATGGTTTCAGAAACTGGGAAAAAGTTGAAGTTTACCTTACAAATTTAGAAAAAAGAAAAAACATAGAGCTTCCAAAAAAAGCTGAAGATGCTAAAGAAACGAAAAAGATTATTAGACGTCTTCTTGTTCAATTAGATGCTGAGGCTCAAGTTGTTACTGACTTGAACACATATTTACTAAGAAGTATTGATATTTATCTTACTTTATATCCTAATGATGATCTTAGAAAGAAGATGCAACAAGGTTGGCTTAAAGGCCAGTCAGATGAAATTGTAAAGATAGATCGTTTAGAAAGATGGATTGCTGAAGATATTCAGTATGGAGTGAAGCCATTAGAAATAAGAAAGTTGCGTCAAACAAGACTTTCTCTTGCACAGAAAAACAAAAAAGACGATATCGTGATTCTAGAAGCTCTTGAGATAGCTAAAATCTTAAATGGAAAAGAAGCTCGCGAATTCACATATGTTGCAGCCCAAACAATGTATAAGAAAAAAGAATATACGAAGGCTTTGCCTTTATTTACTGAATTAGCAAAATGGAATATTTCAAAAAAGATTTCAGATAAATGGGGTTTATTATCTCAAAACCTTATTTTAGATATTCATAATAAGAATAAAAATTACGCAGGAATTATGCTCCAAGCTGATAAGTGGCTTGCAATCTCTGAGTTTAATACGAAAGAACTTAAGAAAGAAAATGCTCAAATGAGTACAGTTAGAACACAAGCTAGGTTTGAGAAAGCTTTTTCTCTTGGTGAGAATATCGCTGCATTAGATGAATTCATGTATTTCTGTAAAGCTGGAATCTATGCCGACAAAGCTTGTCCAAATGCTAAAGTTTTAGCAGTTAAACTACGCGACCAAGCTAAACTGGTTTTCCTTTTAGAAAAGTCTAAAGACGAAAAAGCATTATTAGTTGAATATGAGATTATGGGAGAGTTTGGTAAAGCAGCTCGTCTTCATGAAAAACTAAATCTAAAAAGAAAATCTGATCTTCCCGTTTATTTGAAAACTGCTCTTTTATATGAAATAGATTTTAATTTCAAAAATAGAGATAGAATATTAACCAAAATGGTTAATAAAATTAAAAAAGACAGAATGATTGAAAAGAAGTTTGAGCCACTTGTATTTAGAACTCTAGATGAAGCTGGTTTAATAACTCAAAGATCTCTTTTTATTCCTTGGTCTACAGCACGTAAGATTTCGTTAGCTCATAGACTTGAGGTAGAGAAACCATCAAAGAAAACACAAAAGATGATTATGGCGCAAAAGGCATCAGTGGGTCCAGCATGGTCAAAATTGGTTCTTAAGAAATTGACGAAGTCATTTTTAAAAGTGGGTAATCGTGGATTCTATGGACGAGGATCAAAATGGAAGTTTAAAAAACGTACTCGTTCAATGGATAAATTTGCAAACCTTGCTAAACCATACTTAGAAGGTGCTGATTCAGAAACACGTATTTATATATTACAAATGTTAAAAACAACATATCAAACATTAGCTATTGAACTTTATGGTACTCCACTTCCTGAAGGTCTCGATGCAGACACAATCCAACAAGTTATGACTCAGCTTGCTGATATGGCAAGACCTTTTGAGAAAGTTGCTGCTGATTATGAAAGACTTCAAAATGA
>CAXGOD010000389.1:0-3102 GCA_964011245.1 uncultured Bacteriovoracaceae bacterium
ATGGTATTCCAATTACATGTATTCTCGGTGATCAACAAGCTGCACTTTTTGGCCAAGGTGGATACAGTAAAGGTTCATTAAAGTGCACTTATGGAACAGGTGCTTTTATTCTATTAAACACTGGTGAAGAAAAAACATATAGCTCAAATGGTCTTTTAACAACAGTTGCCTATCAGCATGAAGGCAAAAAAGTATATGCACTTGAAGGCGCAGCCTATATTGCTGGTGCCGCTGTACAATGGTTAAGAGATAACTTAAAGATTATTGAGAGTTCACCAGAAGTAGAAAGTTTAGCAAAGCTTGCTAATAACTATGATGATCTTGAACATTTACTATTCTTTCCTTTTTTTACTGGAATAGGTTCACCCTATTGGAATGCCGATGCAAAAGCTGCGATAATAGGTCTAACTCGAGGAACTGAACGTTCACATATTGCAAGGGCCTGTCTTGAAGGAATGGCACTATCTATTAATGATTCTGTAAAATCACTTATTGCTGATTCCCCAGCTCCAGTTAAAAGCATAAATGTGGATGGTGGTGCCTGTGCTAATAACTTGCTAATGCAGATCCAAGCAAACTTTTCTAATACTGAAATTGTTAGACCCGTAGTGATAGAGACTACTGCATATGGTGTTGCACTTGGATCCTTAGTTGGGAAAAAAGAATTAAATCTAGAAGATATAAATAAGCTTTGGAAAAAAGATACATCGTTTCAACCTGAATCAAGCGACTATTACAGTAAAAAGCAAGTTCTTTGGAATGATAAAGTTAAAAAAATATTTCTATAAACAACTTTTAATAATTGATCTACCGATAGCATGACAGTAATTAATAATTTGTTCCTGATATTGTTTTACACCAGCTATAGATAAAATCTGAGTTCTAAGAAGACGATCCTGCTCGATCAATAAATCATTTACAGAAATTCTACCTTTTTTAAATTGTAATTGTGTATTTTTAAAAAGAGTGGAGGAAACCTTTAACGTTTCCTTACGTGTTGAGTAAGTTTCAAAGGATTTTGCTAGATTCTCTTTGGCAGTATTAAAGTTAGATTTCACTTTCCTAGTATTAAACAATTGTAGCGCCTTGGCATACAGAGCATCACTTTTTGAAGATTGAAAGCTGTAGTAATCTGAAAATTTATTAAATAAAGGAATAGTAAAGTTTATAGATAATCTTTCGTCTTTTACTTCGCCAGTTGAATAATCACTCACACCTTTAGAAAAACTTACATCAACACCTCCAAGCATTGTTAAGAATGAACTCTTTTTAGACCATTCAGATGCTTGAGCATGAAAACTAGAATATTTATTAAGAGGATGTTCTTTTAACTCTGGCTTTCCTTTTGAGATGATTTTATTAGGAACAGTGTTCTCCCATGGCCACGTAAAGAGTACATCTTCAACGCCTGTATACTGGAAAAGCTTTTGTTTGTATGCTGAAAAAGATATTCCAATATCTGCTAGATCCCCCATCGCATTATTTAGATCTATCCTAACTTTTTGATAATCTTGTAGTGATAGTTGTCCTGCTTGATATCTTTTTTTAGCAATTTTTACTGATTCTTTTCTAATTTGAACAATCTTTTCGTAAATAGAGAGTGAAGTTTTTTTCTCAAGGTATGAAAAAACTATTAATGATATCTCTTTTTCTAAAGAAAACCTCTGTAGAGTAAATTTGTTTTCTTGACCATGCAAAGAAGCTCTCGCGGCTTTAAACTTTAAAGCATCCCCACCGAACCTAAACAGATTCATATTCGCTTCTAATGCCTTTCGCTTATATTTACTTTCTTCACCATCCGTTGTCGTTTTAGATTCACCAACAACCAATGAAACAGAAGGTAAAAACTGAGATAAAGTTTTCATACGATAAGAAGAGGCCACATCAAGATCAGCTTTTTCCTTAATATAATCATAGTGACTAGTAACTGAACTTTCTAATATCTCATTAAAGGTTTTAGCAAAAGCCGAGCATGTGAACAAAAAAGTCAATGAAAGTATAAAATATTTCATTGCAGTGACTTTCCTTTTTCAACATCATTAGTTTTAGCAACAAAATTTATTCTTCCCTCTTCCTCTTCACTATGTAGTAAAACCTTTTGAGGTGTTTTTCGTTTTAAGTACATATATTGAAGAACAGGTATGATTATCAATGTCAAGATTGTAGAAACCCATAACCCTCCACTAACAGCGATGCCCAGAGGTTGTAGTATCTTCCCCCCCTCACCAAAACCGAAAGCGATTGGGGCCATACCTAAGATAGTAGTTAATGAAGTAATAAGAATTGGTCTTAATCTTTTCCTAGAAGCATCTAATACTGAATTATAAGCATCAACACCTTGAGCGAATAATTTGTTGGAAAAGTCGATTAACAAAATACTATTATTTACGGCAATCCCATTCAATAAAATTATTCCAAGTGCTGAATTCAGAGAAATATAGCTTCCAAAAACAAATAGTGAGCTTATTACGCCAATAAATCCTAAAGGAATTGCCATCATAATAATAAGTGGTGACATTAAATTCTGAAATTGCATAACAAGTATTATTAATACTAGTATCAGAGATATTAAAAGGGCCGTAACTAATTGTCCTAATGAATCATTTAGCTCTTTTTTCGAATCTATAAATTGGATATTTAATCTTTCATCTTCAGTTAATATTTTTGAGTTTACAATTTTTTCTTTAAAGTCATTATTAATTTTTTCTGAATCAAGCTTAGACTTTCTATCCTTTCGAGCTTTTACCAGTAGCATAGGAACGCTATCTTCCCGATAAAGCCTTTTTTCAGATTCGGCTCTTTCAATCTTTGCTAGGGAGCTAAGTGACACAATCTTACCATCTACATTTAATGGAAAACCTTTTAATTCCTTAATTGATTTAGCGAATGAGTCTCCATAGGTTAGGTACACTTGAGTTTCTTTATCATTCACTTCAATATTGGTAACTTTCTTTGATCCTTGAGCAACTTGTGTCATTGAAACTATGTCTTGCATACTTAAACTAATATTTTTAGCCCTCATCTCGTTCCAAATTTCTTGATAAGGTTTTATTTTTATACTGTCTACGCGATCTGTAGACGCACCGTTTCTAATAAATACAT
>CAXGOD010000390.1:0-3098 GCA_964011245.1 uncultured Bacteriovoracaceae bacterium
TATAAAAGAAACCTTAAAACTTCTGAAATCGTTGGACAGTACTTAGAGGTTTACCGTTGGCTTGAAGCCAATCGCCTGAATGATGGCAAAATTTTAAATATTGTTTTTATGGGACAAGGGGAGCCTTTACATAATTTTGATAATGTAAGGGATGCTTGTGAAATATTTATTTGTCAGGTAGGAAGTTCTGTTGCTATTCAAAAAATCACAATTTCAACATCTGGATATTTACCAGGGCTTAAAAGATGGAATGATCAGATGCCAGGAGTTAATCTCGCTCTTTCACTGCATTCACCTATAAAAGAAAAAAGGAATGAGCTAATCCCAATTAATAAGAACTATCCACTTCAAGAAGTGCTTTCATATATCGATACGATTCCACTTAGAAAAAAACAATTTATAATTTTTGAATATCTGTTAATTGCGGGTTTTAACGATTCTGATAAAGATGCTCATGCAACGGCTGAATTAATTAAAGGGAAAGAGGCCCATATAAATTTAATACCCTTTAATCCATTTCCAGGCTCAAACTATAAAAAACCAGAAAGTGCACGAATTTTGGGTTTTCAAAAGATTTTGGATTCTTACAAAATACCTACATTAATTCGTTCAACTAAAGGGGATGATGTACTTGCAGCTTGTGGGCAATTAAGAACTTAGATGTTTTCTTCCATATTTGAACAATGTTCTTCATAGAGTGAAAACCATGGAGCGTTGTTTAGTCTACTCATCATGGTGTTGTATAATAGTTCTTGAGACTCATCACTTAATCCCATAGTATCTACTGTTAGTTGTTCAAAAAGGTTCATTAATTCCGAATCCTCTAAGGACTTAACAAAATTTTTATAATAACTTTTTGCAGAATTAGGGTTAATGGCATAAAGATAATCAATATAAAATAATCTTTTATAGATGCCTTCGTGAAGTTCTCTTTTAAGAATGCTTAGGCCATTATCAAAATAGTGCCACTGGGAAATACTTGTATCACTAATCGTTCGTATACATAAGGTGATAGTTGGAGCATTAAGATGCACAACACGATGATTAAAACTTGTTCCACTAGTAATTTTTTTTGTATCACCTGGATTAAGGGTTTCAGATTCGCCTGCTGTGAGTTTATTTAGGCATACATCTTTAGAGTAATCAGTAAGCTTTTCTATTTCAAAAACTTCATGTAATGATTGGCCATATAAGACTTTAAAAGCACCACAAAACGAGTGACTATGAATAGAAGTATCTGCATGCATCCAAAAATAAAGATCTACAACAAACTTACCATTATTAAATAAAGTCACTGGCGGGTGGCCAAAACCATTATGACTGTATAATTGTTTTGGAATAGGATTCTTTATTAGCCATTTGGCAATTTCATGATTAAATCTTTCTAGGTCACTAATGAAGTCGATTTCATTTAAAATATCAAAAGACATATCTGTAAATTCAGATAACTCAAGATTCATGGCCTCAATTTTGGGACCTATATTTAATAAGTTTTGTAACATATCTAGAACCTAACTAGTCTTCTTACGAACTAGCTCTATGCCATCTTTTTTAATTAGAATTCTTTTATCTTTATAAAGCATGCCAATAGCATTTTTAAACGTTTTTTTGCTCATTTCAAAAACTTGGCGGATTTCATCAGGATCACTTTTATCATGCAGATGACATTTACCTTTATTGGCATATAAATACTTTAAAATCTTAGGTTTTGATTGATCAAGGTTCTTAATCCCTTGTATTTGAAGGGCAGCATCGACAAGACCATCTTCTCTGATCTTCTTTACGTAACCATCAACTTCATGGCCGATCTTAACTGGATTAAAGATCTCAGAAAAATAAATCATACCAATAAATTTTCTATTAATGACAACTCTATAGCCAAGCTCTGTTTCTTCAGCAATCATCATTTTAACTTTATCGCCTTCAACGATATCAAAGTCAGATGCTTCAATAAATCTTCCAAGTTTAGTCGTTCCAAAAACTCTATCAGTCCCTTCTTCTAAAGCAACTCTTACTAAATAGTCAAGGCCCTCTTTTACATCATGCTTTTGTTCATTACCTGGAACAAGAAGATCTTTTTCTATACCCCAGTCAAAAAAAGCACCAAATTCTTGAACGTCTATTGCTTCCATTAATGCATATTCACCAACGACAGCATGTGGAGTACTTGTAGTAGCAATTAATTGATCTTTATTATCTACGTATACAAAGACATCGACCATATCATTAACATTTAAGTTCTCTTGTGCCATTGAAGGAGGAAGAAAAACTTCATCAAAGCGATTAGGCTCACGTAAGTAGTAGCCAGAGTCAGTTTCCCTGTTTACGTATAGACTATTAATTTCACCAATTTTAATCACTGTATCTCCAAAAAAAAAGAGAGACCGAAGTCTCTCTTATTCAACAATTATTATATTGTTTTACTAATTAAAGTTTTCTAACTTGAACAGCACAAGGACCTTTTTGACCTTCACCAACTTCAAACTCAACTTTGTCATTGTCACTTAATGACCCAGCTTCTACTGCTGAAACGTGAACGAAAAGATCTTTTCCTCCGTCATCTGGAGTAATAAATCCAAAACCTTTTGTGTCATTAAAAAACTTTACTGTACCTGTGCTCATACTTTTTCCTTTGTATTCATCTTTTTGATGGTTATTCATAAACTTTTACGTGGCTTGTTATGGGAAGTAAAGCCTATAAACAAAGAAAATTAAATTTATATTTGACCTAAAGCAGCATTTTGAAGATATTATATGGATTTATTGTGTTTTTCTTCGATTTTGAAGCTTTTTATAGCTATTTATAAGCCTTTGATGTTTATCTAGGCCCTCAAGCTGCATATTGGTTTTTGTAAGCCCATAGAACCTATTTTTGCCTGAAATAACAGCTAATGTAATATTAACCAATTCTTCTCCATACATGCGTATTAGATTTTGTTTGTAGTTTAATAAATCTAACTCTTCTTGGAGTTCAATATCTAAAACAATATTTAAAACTTGATAGAATTTTTTACGAGTAGCAAGGTTGTCATTAAAATTATTAAAGGCTTCAACTGACTCTTTTGCATTGTGAAGATCACCTAATGCCAAATGAATAA
>CAXGOD010000391.1:0-3092 GCA_964011245.1 uncultured Bacteriovoracaceae bacterium
CAAATACAATACAGCTGATCACTTTCTTAAAAATATAATCAATCCTATAATGATGCTCTTAAACAAGTATCCTAGAACAGTTACTCAAATAGACTTGGTAAATGAAATAAATGCACTTAATGGTGCTTATTATATTTACCCGCAAATGTTTAAGGGCCAATGGAAAGGGTTAAATAAATACGTATGTAAGTGGTCAAAGCATATAAAGAAAAAAATGAACTATAATATTCAAACAACAGCTTCATTTGGTTGGGGAAATTCTGTTTCTAATATTTTAAGTGATCGACTTGACTCAAGCTGTGTCGATTTTTATCAAGTTCATCTTTATAATAATACTGGCACAATCCCAAGCTGTGCAGAGCTTAAGTCTTTTTCAAATACTAAAAAGAAACCAATTCAACTTGGTGAGTTTGGTCAAAAATCAAAATCTTACGATAACGATCTACAAACTAAGGTGTTAAGCAACTTTATTAAAAATGCTCCTAAATGTGGAATCTCTTCAGCTCTTGCTTGGAGACTATCTGATATTCGTTCTGGTGAAAATACAGAAGCTAGGTTCTCCTTTGAAGCCTTCGGAAAACCTCGTCCTGCCTACTATATATTTAAAAATCTAGCTGAAAATAATATTTAATTATTTATATGCACAATGCTATTCGGATACTTACACACGGCGAGTCAAAAAGTTCGTGACAAATCACTTGATCTTGGCCACACTCCTTCCCACACAACACAGGCACACATAAACAAATTTTTTCGAGAGAGGTCCAAACCGTGGAAATGCTACCTATTGATTCATTAAAAGTTAAAAGCTCATACCTTCGTACAGAAACAAATATTGAAAAGTTAAAAAAGAGTATTGAGACAGTTGGTCTAATTAATCCTCTTGTTATTAATGATGATAATGAGCTAATTGCTGGTGGTAGAAGATTCTCTGCTCTTAAAGAATTAGGATATACAGAAGTTCCTATTTTTAGAGTTCATAAAAATGATTTAGAACAAGAGTTAATCTCTATTGACGAAAACCTTGTTAGAAAAGACCTTAATAAAATTGAATTTGAAATGTGTTTAAATAGAGGAAAAGAAATTTACGAAGAACTTTATCCTCAAGCAAAAAAAGTAGCAGAAGAAGATCTTACCACTCCAGAGGGACAAGAAATTCATCAAGATATGCCAAATGACCAAAGATCATTTATTGACCTTACTGCAGAAAAAACAGGTCTATCTAAAAAGGTTATTAAAAGTGCCATTGATAGAGACGCTTTAAGCTCTGAAAAAGTAAAAGAGCTTCGTGCTCACGGAGAACTTAATGCATCTCAAACAAATGAAATAATTAAACTTGATAAAGACCAGCAAGATAAAGTCATTGAAATGGTTAAAGACAAGTCAGCTCGTGAAGTAAAAGATCTTGTAAAGAATATTCAAGTTAAGGGTTTAGATAAAGCTGTTGATGACGCTTTATTTGCAGTTCAACTACCAAAAGAATACAAAAGTATCGACACTCTTTCTAAAAGAATCAATAAATTAGCTGGAAAACTTCTGCTTGAAGATATTAATAGTGAACATGAAGATATGGAAAAGATCTTAAAGACTCTATCAACTCTTCGCACAAATGTTGATCAATTAATCCTTCTTAATACTAAGCCAAGTCATGGGTATACTGTTGAATCTGATGATTCAGAGGACCTTGAAATATCTCCAGAAGCTATGGTAAATTCAATGGATAACAATCACTCTATTGAAGCGGAATACTAATGGATAATTGCTCAACACCAGATTGCAACAGTGACCACCCAAATTACTTTAAAGTAGAAAGCATACTCTCATGGGATGACTACTTCATGTTGCAAGCAATGATGGCGAGCTTTAAATCAAAAGATCCAGCGACAAAAGTTGGATCTGTTTTTGTTGATGAAAATAATCACCAAATCACAATGGGATATAATGGTTTTGTAGCAGGAATCGATGAAGAAAAACTTCCATGGGGAAAAGATAAATCATTTCCACTTGAGCATCAAAAGTATGGATATGTCGTTCACTCAGAGGCCAATGCCATCCTTCACGCACCAAGGTCTCTAAGAGGATCAAAGTGCTATGTAACATTATTTCCGTGTCATGAATGTGCAAAGTTACTAGCAAGCTCCGGCGTAAAAGAAGTTATCTATCTTTCTAACAAGAATGAGGCATCTGAATCTAATAGAATATCTAAAAAGATTTTTAATCTTGCTGGAATACCTTTTCGTCAGTTAGTTCCAGATCCAACACTAATATCGGCCCTAAATAAATATTTGCGGTTTTTAACCACCCCTGATTAATTCCCATATTCCGAATACCTTTCATTTCTGAAATATATTCACCAGCTAACCACTTAAAATCACGAGCATTCTTCTTGGCACTCCAATTGCTTTATTAAAGGCACTACTAAAAAGGAGAAAAGAATGAAGAATTTATTTATTATTATCACACTAGCTTTTGGTTTAGTTTCTTGTGAAGGGGCTAAAGACGATGACAACAAATCTAAAAAAGAACCTATAAACACAGCAGAACTTCTTGGAACATTTAAAACAGGTGAATGTATTAATTTTGAGCATGAAGAAGATCCTCAAATGGAACAACTATTAGATTATGCTCCCTACAACTTTTATAATAATTACTCGATGGAGATTGAGTACAGATTTCAAAGTGAGATGCTAGAAGTGGCTTTTATAACCTATGAAGGCTTTGACTGCATGAACTTAATAATTGAAGAAAAAATCAATGTTGATTATCGCGTAAGTGGGAACACTCTAACTGGAACACCAGTAGCACATCTTGTCCAGGTACCTCATCAAGAGCTAGCAGAAAACCTAAGAAAAAACTCTGCTTGTCAAATTGATTACTGGAGCACTAATGGACCCTTTAGCTTACTTAACACGAACTGCTTTCAAGGTGAAACAGCAAATGTTTCGATTGAATTAAAAGGTGATGAGTTAATTATTGATGAAGGTCTAAGCTTATTTAGACAATACTAATAAAAAATGGGTCCCATAATTTGGGGCCTTTTTTTTTCCTATCTTACTTACAATCACTTTTCTTTTTTTGCTTAATATAGGCCT
>CAXGOD010000392.1:0-3076 GCA_964011245.1 uncultured Bacteriovoracaceae bacterium
CTAGCAATTATCGGGGCCCAATGGGGGGATGAAGGTAAAGGAAAGATCACAGATCTTTTAGGAATGAAGTCAGATATCGTTGTTCGCTATCAAGGTGGAAACAACGCTGGTCACACCATTATCTTTGATGGCAAAAAAATCGTTTTACATCAAATTCCTTCAGGGATCCTTCACGGGAATTGCATTTCTGTTGTCGCTCATGGTGTTGTGTTTGAGCCAGAAGCATTTATGGAAGAAATGAAAGAAGTGCTTAAACATATCGAAGTCACACCAGAGAGGCTTAAGATTTCACTCAATGCTACAGTTATTACACGTTATCACAAGCTCCTTGATGCTACTCGTGAGGGACAAGGTAAAAATAAAATCGGAACAACTTGTAAAGGTATAGGTCCGGCTTACGAAGATAAGGTGGCTAGACGAGCAATTAAAGTTAAAGATCTTTTTGATAAAGAAATTTTAACTCAAAAACTAGTAATTGCTCTCGAAGAAAAAATGTTCTTATTTGAAAACTTTTATAAAACCGAAGTTCCAACCATTGAATCTGAAGTTGAACGTCTTTACGACTTTGGCCAACAGTTTAAGGAATTTGTTTGTGATACATTCAGCTATGTTGATACAGCTCTAGCAAGTGGCAAGAATGTTTTATTTGAAGGAGCTCAAGGTATCCTTCTAGATATTGATTATGGCTCATATCCTTATGTAACTTCATCTTCAACAGGTGCAGCCGGTATCTTTACTGGAGCAGGTGTAGCAAGTGGGTTTGTTGATGAAAAACTTGGAATCTGTAAGGCCTATACAACAAGAGTTGGAGAAGGACCTTTCCCAACTGAATTATTTGATGACATGGGTGAGCAAATTCAAAAGATCGGAAATGAATTTGGAGCAACAACAGGAAGAAGAAGAAGATGTGGTTGGCTTGACCTTCCAATCCTTAAATATTCTGTGAAAGCAAGTTCACTTACTTCAATCGCACTTACAAAAGTAGATGTTCTTAGTGGGCTAGAAGAACTAAAAGTATGTTATGCGTACGAAATTGATGGAAAAGAATATGACTGCGCTTACCCAGGACTTGATCTTGCTAAAGCAAAACCTCTTTATAAGACGTTTAAACCTTTTAATGACAAATTTGAAACAGAGAATGTTTATTCTGAAGAGCTTCAAAGCTTTATTGATACAATTGAAAAAACAATTGGAATTCCTGTTGGGATTTTAGCTTATGGCCCTGATAGAAGTGAGATACATTTTAGAAAACAATACTTACAATAAAAAGAATATGCCCCTTGCAAGAGGGGCTTTTTTTAGAAACAAGCTCTTTCATTCGAAGTTTTATAATCGATACATACAAAGTCAGTTGCATCTGGTTCCATAACCATCAAGTAGTCTTCTACAGAATTTCTAATATGCATAATAAGTGACTGACCTTTAAATGTTCTATTTACACCTGGGTAAGTTACTGTCCCCAACTCTCCACCAGGAAATGGCCCCAGAAAAACACTAACCGTTCTCATTTGTGATTTTGTAAGTTTGGTAAGAAAAGTTTCTATAGTTGTATCATCTTCACGGACAAGAGTTCTTAATGCTTTTAAGGAATCAGCATTTGTTCTATAGGCCAAATTTGTCATTAAAAAATAACTTTGATCACTACCATTTAGATCTACGGTAAAATCTTTTGAATTAACAACCACAGCTCTTTTTGAAGTATAAGGATCATCAGTTGTGATTACATCTTCCATATTTGTAATCAGTTCTCTAACAATACTTTCTAAATGAGCAATTTTTTTTCTCATTACAGAGGCATCTGTTATTCCCATTTCAAGAATCGCCTTTGAAGCAGAGAACTCCATATATTCCAATTCCATTTGAGTAACAAACAATCCATCTAGCTCTCCCATCTGGGCCAAGATGTTATTTCCCTCATTTGCCAATACGGGAGTTTGAGGAAACTCATCTTTAAATGGCTTGCCAAACTGATACTGATGGAAGAATCCAGAGTAAGTGATGTAATTATTAATTCTTTTATTATCTGTGCAGTTTTTGAAGTCTGTTACATAAGGAGAATTTTTTTGAAAGACTTTATATTTTTTAACATTTGCTTTAATTTCTTCGCCATAAGGTTTCAAAAAATGACTTAAAGTCTCAGTACAAAAAACAGTTCTTTTTTTGTCTGACTCCTTCATATAAGCACTCATTAAATCATAATTAACTTGAATTGCTGTAGAAGCTTGTAAATGACTTTCCCCAAGAGACAAGTAACCTTTTTCAGTTGCATGATCTTTGACCATCTCTTTTAAATCTGAGTATTTTATTGGATTAAAGTCTGATTTTATAGAACTTAAAAATGTATCTGTAGCAAGGGCATTAAAGCTTAAAACAAGTAGTGACAGTGTTAATTGTCTTTTCATGATGGTCTCCTTAGGGCCCGACTTTAATACCAAACCACAGATTATTTTGTGAAAAATCCCCCTAAGTATGTAAAATTTCCATTTTTAGACTCTGTATTATTTACTTTTTGCTTTTTTCAAATCTGGTTTGGATATATTAAGCCCAAATGAAAAAAATACTCCCCCTAATCCTAATGACCCAAGTATCTTCAACCTTTGCCTATGAGCTTATCAACTTCTCCAGTTCCCGTGTTCGAACAGTTGATGAGATACTTACAGAAGTAAGTATGAGTGTAGCAGAGCTTGGACAATACAAGTGTGATAATAAAGATCGGTACGAACTATTTGCTCAAACAACCATTCAAAATATGGCCCAAGATTCTTTAAAGATTTTAACCAAAAAAGGTGACGTTTTAACCTATAAAAATGGAACCGTTTCAGATAAGAATGGAAATATTCTTAAAAAAGTTAAAGACAAGTTTACAAGAGTTGCACTTACAACGTTAAAACGTCTTGAGTCCGTATCCGAAACGAATCAACTCATTCAAGAGCTCCAGTATTCTCCATATCCTTTTTATATCAAACTAGGCGGCAATAGATATACGCCAAATAATCCAGGCCAAAGAAGTAATATGCATGGAAACGATGCTGGTTTTATATCTATGTTAGATGATTTAAGGCCTATGGTTGATGGG
>CAXGOD010000393.1:0-3070 GCA_964011245.1 uncultured Bacteriovoracaceae bacterium
GGCGTATCAATTACTACGTAGTCATATTTATCTTTAACTTCATCTAAACGAAGTCTTAATAATCTTTCTTTTCTCCCTGCAGTTTTTCTCACTTCAGCTTCTGAAAGAATTAAAAGTTTTGCAAGGTTTGCAAGGTGGCGACTTGCAGGAATAACATCCAAGTTATCATGAAATTCGTATTTACCAGATGAAGGTTGAATTACATCTTCTGCATCAACATCACCGATAAGCCATTCAGGAATCAATGTTCTTCTAACGTCTACACCAAGAGTTGAACTTAAATTTGCTTGTGAATCTAGATCGATAACAAGTACTTTTTTACCTGTATGAGCTAAATGAGTTGCTAACTGGTAGGCCTGCATTGTTTTACCAACTCCGCCTTTGTTATTTGCAATTGTGACTACTGTTGTCATAAAGAACTCCCTTTCTTTGACAAAAAATATCCTATATTAAAAGCGTAGGGGCAATTTCTCACAACGTCAAATTTTAATCTAAATAATATCCATGAGTTTACGCACCGCGAGGCCCTTGCGAGCTTGTTTCCAATATGCTTTATTGTAACCACTTTGGAGCAAATATGATCAACTTTTATGAAGAAACTCAAGACCACTTACCCCAAGTTACAGAAAATGACTTAAGTGATGAACAAGTTCTTGAAGAGCTAAATAAACTCAAAAATGAATTGGCGGATAAGGTAGTTGTTGTTGGACACCATTATCAACAAGACGACGTTATTTCTTTTGCTGATTACACAGGGGACTCATTAAAACTTGCCCGCGATGCTGCTACTTTAGATAAAGAATATATTATCTTCTGTGGTGTTCACTTTATGGCGGAAACAGCAGACATGCTAACCACTAAAGAACAAAAAGTTATTTTACCAGATATGAATGCAGGTTGTTCAATGGCGGACATGGCCAATAGAATTGAGATTGATAGATGCTGGAGTAACTTAACAAAAGCAACGAATGATAAAATTATTCCTATTACTTATATAAACTGTGATGCCCAACTAAAAGATTTTGTTGGAGCACATGATGGTTCCATTTGTACTTCTTCAAATGCTAAGAAGGTTATTACATGGGCACTAGATCAAGGTGAGAAGCTTCTCTTCTTTCCAGATCAACACTTAGGTAGAAACACATGTTTTGACCTAGGAATATCACTTGAAGATATGATTATCTATAATCCTAATCTTCAACATGGTGGTGTAACAGCTGAACAAATTCAAAAGGCAAAAGTAATACTTTGGTATGGGTACTGTTCTGTTCATCAAGGCTTTAACGCTTCCCAGGTAGATCAAATAAAAACAAACTCTCCAGATACTACGGTAATCGTACATCCAGAGTGTAGTTTCGAAGTTGTTCAAGCTGCTGATATGAACGGGTCTACTGCTTTTATTATTGAAGAGATTGAAAAAGCTCCAAGCGGATCCAAGTGGGCAGTTGGAACTGAAATAAACTTGGTAAATAGACTAGCAGCTAGGTTTCCGGACAAAGAAATAGTTTCTCTTTCCCCTTACCAATGTCTTTGTACAACTATGTATCGCGTTAGACCTAGATGGCTTCTAGAGTCTTTCAGAGCAATTAAACGTAATGAACCGATAAACATTATTTCTGTGCCTGAAAGCATCAAAGAAAATGCTTTAAAAGCCTTAGATAGAATGTTAAAAATTTCATAAGCACACAATTTTAAAGAGAGAAATATATGATTTATGCTGACTATAATGGATCAACTCCATTGCATCCTTCGGTTGTTGAATACCTTCAAAAAAGATTAGTAGACGGACCTTATGCAAACCCAAATGCTATTCATTCATTAGGAAGAAAACTTTTATTTGGCTTGGAAAAATGCAGACTTACATGTGCAAAAGCATTAGGTGCTGATTCAAAACAAATTTCTTTTAATTCTGGTTCAAGTGAAGGTATCACTCAAGTCTTTCATTCTGAATTAGATGGTAGATCTGATGGTAAAAATATAATCGTAATTTCAGATATTGAACATAGTGCTATCGGTGCTGCTTGCGATTATTATGCTGGTAAAGGTTTTGAGACAATAAAGATCAAAACTAAAATGAATGGAACAGTTGATGTAGAAGACTTTCAAAATATAGTTAAGAGCAATAAAGATAAAATTGCTCTTGTTTCTGTTATGGCCGCTAATAATGAAACTGGGGTTATTCAACCATGGCAATCTATCGCAGATATATGTCATGAAAATGAATTAACATATTTTTCTGATACAACTCAGTTTGTCGGAAAGACAGAGTATAGTTTTATCGAATCCAAAATGGATTACGCTGTAATCAGTGGACATAAAGTAGGAGCCCTTATTGGGTGTGGAATTCTTTTATGCAAAGATCCTACAAAACTAAAACCATTGATCATCGGTGGCGGTCAAGAAAATGGTTTTCGCGGTGGAACTCAAAACTATATTGGAGCTGAAACACTTGCTGTAGCTTTAGATGCGTTCATGAAAGAAAAAGAAAAATTAAACGAAGTAAGACAGTGGCGTGAAAGCTTTGAAAAAAATGTTAAGAGTGCATGTCCAAGTGTTGTCGTTATTGGGAAAGAGTCTTCAAGATTAGCAGCAACCACTATGATTTCTTTTCCAGGTATTCACGGTCAGGCAGTACAAATAGAATTAGAATCAAATGATATTTTTGTTACAACATCTTCTGCATGCTCAGATAATGAGCCAACAACATCCAAAGTTTTAAAAGCAATGGGTATAGACGATAAAGTTGGACGAGGAGTTATAAGAATTAGCTTTGGTACAAATGTTACAAAAGATAAATATGAAACAGTTGAGAAGGCCTTAATAAATGCTTATAAGAAGCTTGAGAAAATTCACTCTTACTAGTTTAGCTATAACTCTTTTTGTAGCGTCTTGTAGCTCAACTAAAGACATGAGCAGAAACCAGAAGAAGTCTGGCCATCAAGAACTATACTCATACCCTAAAATGTTAAAGCCTGTTGAAGAAAATGGGAATAGATATAAAAGACTCATCGTTGTTGGCATCAATGACTTTAATGGGCAACTTTACCCTCAAAGAACTGAACTAGACCCA
>CAXGOD010000394.1:0-3046 GCA_964011245.1 uncultured Bacteriovoracaceae bacterium
CCCCTCCATTAAGGAGGGGAAGCTTTCTATAAAACAAATTTGAACTTCATTTTTCATTATTTAGGAGTAACCCTCTTACCTTCTGTTTTAAGGTCACGTTTTCTTAAAATAAACTCAACCTTTCTATTTAGATCACCTCTTTTTGCTCGAGAGTCACCATAAAAAACAGTTGTTATTTTATTAGGTCTTATTCCTCTTTTAATTAGAGACTTAGTAACTTCAACAGCTCTTTGAGAACTTAGTGACCACGAATCTCCACCTTTATTCCATTTTTCACCTTTTTCAGAATACCCCTCAACAAAAAGAGTCCAATCATTATCTTTCATAAGATTAATTAATTTTTTTAGAATTGGAACAATATCGTTATTGGCCATTGATGTAGATCCTTGCTTAAAAAAGATCTTATCTTTAAGCCGAATTTTAATACCTTCAGACATTTGGTACATATCAACAGATTCAGCTAATTCATTTTGTTTAAGAACTTGACTCATCTCTTGAATGTCTTCATCACTTTCACGGTTGATTTCAAACTTATCTAATATGCCTTCTGTCGTTAAAAGATCAATTGGAAATGGTTCAACAGGTTGTTCACTTTCAATCATCGTTGGAGAATCATCTGGTGATTTACCTAATTGAATTGTCTCACCAATTTTCATGGCGTTTCCAGCAAATGCTTTACGGATCGAACCAGCCACAGACTGGAACTTTGATTCATCTGTCTTACTCATGGCATACAGCAAAACGAAGAATGTTAGAAGTAATGTAACCAGATCTGAGAATGTCGCCATCCATGCAGGTGCACCAACTTCACACTCCTCAACAGGAGGACATTCTGGGCATTCTGGGCAATCTTCTTCGGCCATAACTTATCCTTAAGCTCTTTTATTAATATAATCCCTTAAATTACTCACCATCATCTTCTTTAGCACGAAGAGTCGGAGGTAAGAATGAGTCTAGTTTTTCTCTAATTACTCTTGGGTTTTCCCCTGCAACAATCCCTAAGATCCCTGCAATAATAATATTCATTTTTAATATTTCTGCTTGTGAATAAAATTTTAACTTATTAGCAATAGGTCCAGAAAACATGTTTGCTAGAACGGCTCCATAGAATGTAGTCAAAATCGCAACGGCCATGGACTTACCTAGCTCTTCCGGTCCACCCGAAAGGTTTTGAAGCATGATAACCAGACCGATTAGTGTACCAATCATTCCCATGGCAGGACCATCGGCAGCAACTCCTTCTAACAAAGCAATACCTGTTTTATGTCTTTCTTCAATTGAATCGATTTCTAATTGTAATATTGATGTAATAACTTCTGGCGGCCTGTTATCTGCCGCCAATCCTGTTGCTTTTTTCAGAAACTGATCTTCTACTGGTACTCCCTCTAATGCGAAGACTGATTCTTTTCTAGCTTTTTCAGCTAACTCTTGAATTTGTTGAATCATTGCACTGGCATCAGGTGCTGTGTTGAATATCGATTTCATATAAACTGGAACAATCAGTTTAATGATGTCCATGGGCCACTTAATAAACGTCGCTGCAATAACTCCACCACCAACAACTATAATTGAGGGGGCATCGATAAACGCGCCTATTGTTCCACCAGATAAAATCGAGCCTATAATCGCGAGTGAACCGAGAATTAACCCTATGACCGTAGCTATATCCATAACACTATACCTTTGAAAATGTGTCTTCTTGTATTAAGAATCGGTAACTTAAAGGCGAGACTTTAAATAAAAATAAATAAAATCTAGATGTTAGGAAAAGTTTTCTGGTCAACTACTCGTCTGTACCGTACATGATTGTCTCATCATTATCCGCACCACCAGCATCAGTGCTTGGTTCGTAAACTGCAAAAACAGCAACAGTGGCTACAAAGCGGTATCCAGCTGTAGTTGCTCCTCTTCTCGCCTTATATGGGGCATTCGCATTTGCACCTGATCTAACTAAAGTTAAAGTTTGGATTACCGTATCAGATGAATCAAGAACTTGTATCGTCCCTGCTTGTTTAGAAGCAAAAGCCACATAAGTAGATGCTACAGGAACAACATACTTCTTCTTCATTAAATTTGTTGGCATGAAAGGAGTTGCACAACCACCATTAGCGTCGGCAAATGCAGCACCTGAAATCTTTTTATCTGCGCTAATAAGCATACTTACTTCTTGGTAATAACTACCTGTCCCTCTACCATTTATACTAACAACACTTGTCTTAGCTAAACTTCCAGAGAATGCAGTTGAGTCTCCATGGAGACCGTTATAGTTAGTTCCGTCTAAATCGGATGTTAATCTCATTGAACGAGATGGAATACCAATAATTTCATATGCACTTGGTAATATTGGTTTTGGATCTACATATGCTCCACTAGCATTTGAATAATGGAAAGCTAAGATTGCACCAGTTGAAACAACCTGGAAACTACCATAGACAGACCAAGTTAAAGTTGTTCCACTCTCCGCAGAAATTGTTGCAGAGGCTACAACAGTTCCACCTTGTTTTATTTCAACATAAGCATTTTCAATTGCGAACACTTCTAACTTTTGTGGATTATATCTAATAGTATTAAAGCTAAAGGATTTCCCAGCCCATGAAGTAGGAGACCAAACCATATTACCTTTAGATGTATCACCACCAGATCCTCTAAGCCCCGCTGTAAAGATTGGTTTATCGGCATCTATCACATCAAAGATTGTTGAAGTAAATGTATGTGCCTGTCCCTTATTTAATGTCGTTAAAGCAACACCATTTAAAGTTACGTTTGTTCCGTCTTGATGAGCAACAACAGTAGAACTAGTAGCTCCCCCAACGTTCATCGCTTTGTTAGCACCAAATAATGGACTATCAGGCTGAGTCTCACCTTCGGCCACGTTAGACCAAGCTGATTGTTCAGTTGTATCGTATTTAACCGCTACTCTAAACTCATATGTAGTACTTGCTGTTAGTGGAGTTACAGTCGAATTTTTAACAGTGTTAACTCCATCAACAAAATTTAACCACGTTGAAGTTCCCTTCACTCTATAGTTCACAACATAATCGTCAAT
>CAXGOD010000395.1:0-3044 GCA_964011245.1 uncultured Bacteriovoracaceae bacterium
CTATAGTAATCAACTTTAGAAGTTGCAACTTCACGGTCCCAGTCAAAAGAAAAACCAAGCATCTTTAATTGACGTGTAAAAGTTTCGATATTTTTTTCAGTAGTCTCTGAAGGATGTGTTCCCGTTTTAATTGCATAGTTCTCAGCAGGAAGTCCAAAAGAATCCCATCCCATTGGATGAAGAACATTAAAACCTTTTGTTCTTTTATAGCGAGCTAGAATGTCTGAGGCCGTATAACCTTCAGGGTGTCCAACGTGTAAACCTGAACCTGATGGGTAAGGAAACATGTCGAGCACGTAGTACTTTGGCTTTGATGTATCCATTTCAGTTTTGAATGTTTTCTTCTCATCCCAAAACTTTTGCCATTTACTTTCAATTCTTGAAAAGTTGTACTCCATGCTTGTTTCCTCTTTTTGTGATTAGTGTCAACTATGATTATTTCTGATCATAAATCTAACATGAATTATGAATTAAATCATGTATTTTCATAGGGTTTTTAATGCTACTATTTTCAAATGGAACATGAACTTTTATCGACGCTTGGTATTGTTTTTACTTAAGGGATGATATCCCTCCAAAAATTGGGGATACCCTTATTTATTATTCTGATTTGGCTTAAAAAATAGGCAAAAAAAAACGACTGGCGGGGGAACCAGTCGTCTTTTAAAAAGGAAAAACTTGATTCCTTATCCCTCTGAGCTACAGCTTAGTGGGTAAGTCATCTTATGGCCTCTCGGGGAAGTGATGGCCAAATAGTCTTCTGAATTATCAAACTTTTCTACATTTTTAATAGTAATTAAGTGTTTATTTCCGTTTACATAAAGAACTTTTCTAAAACCTTTATATGTTCTTTGTGTTTGCGCTTCTAGTACCGAAGAAATACTTCTTCCTGATTCTTCTTTATGAAAAGCAATTGTGCTTTCTTGAATCGTAAAAGTCTTCTCACCAAAAGCTGTTTGGCAGTCGATTTGTTTAATTGCCGCGTGGGCATTATTTTGGAAAAAGGCAACTATTAATAGTGCACTCAGGATTCCAAAAAATAATTGTAATGTGTCTCTCTCTAATACTCTCATAAATTACCCCCGTAATTTCTAGGATTAATTTCCTAGTTGGTACATATTAGTATTACAAGTCATGTGCCAAAAAAATAGACGTGATTTCAGGTTGTTATGGAAACGAAAGTGTGTAAAAAATGTTTACTGTAGATAATTTAGACGATTTAATACTATTTATGAGTTGGAACTTCGGAGCTGCTAAAGCTGACATTACACCTAAAATTAAGGGGATTAGTATGCTGGGTTATGGAAACCCACATAATATAGTTAAAGGTGTAGAAGCACCCATTCATGCCCGTGTCTTTTATATACAACGTGGAAAAGACCAGAAATTAATTATCATTAATTTGGAAATATGCTTTGTAACAGATGTACTAAGAAGAAGAGTCTTAGAGGAAATCAATACACTTGAATCACTGGATGAGTCACAAGTACTAATATCATCTCAACATACTCACTCGGCTCCAAGTGGATTCACTGAGTATGCTCTCTATAATATGCCGACTCCTGGGTTTGTTCCACAAGTTGTGGATGCTTATGCTAGAGGTACTGTTGAGGCCTTTAAGAAGGCTAAAGAACAGCTAGCAGAATGCCAGATAGAATTTAAAGAAAATGAGTTCTCGCCAGATGTCCCTGTTTCTTTTAATCGATCTCTTCCAGCTTTTGAAAAAAATCCTGAAGCCCATATGGGAATATTTGGTAAGTCTAAAAGCTCTGCGGTTGATAAAGTTATGAGAGCTTTAATTATTAAGAACAACGATGAAATTAAGGCCGCGATTAATTGGTTTCCTGTCCATACGACTAGTATTCCTAATACTAACACTTTAGTCTCTCCGGATAATAAAGGTTATGCTTCAGCTTTTGTGGAGAAAAAGTATTCTGGGTGTGTGTCCATTTTTGCTCAGGCAGATGCAGGTGACGTAACTCCTAATTGGATTTGGGATAGTGAACATAAAACAATGCGTGGGCACTATACAGATTTTTTTGAAAACTCGAAGTTTAATGGAAAATTACAAGCTAATAAGTTGTTTGAAATTATTGATCAAGAAGAAGGCCTATTGCTTACTGGTGGTATTGATTCTGTAATGTGCTATGAAGATATGTCTTGTATCACACCTGATGAAGAGTTTATGCCAGTAGATGCTCCTGACCATGCAGCAACGACACCTGCTTGTCATGGTGTCGCCTTTGCTGAAGGGACAATTGAGGGGCCAGGGGTTCCTAAAGCATTAGGGTTTCTGTTAAAGATACTTGCAACCTTCGCCAAGCTGATCGATATCCTTCAATCTCTAAAAAAGCCACTGAATGAAAAAAAGAAAATTTGGAACTACTATAATAACCAAGAGCCAAAATCTATTTTTGCTGAGCCAGGTAAAAAAAGAATTTTTGGAATTAAAAAGCTAGGAATCCTAGAGCCGCTTAAAATTGTAGATCCTTTAGTTGGAACTTTGGCCAGGTTTTATAATCAAGGTTCTATGAGAGAACATACCTGGACTCAACAAGTTCTTCCTGTTCAACTCATAAAACTAGGTGAGCTTCTAATTGTTTCACTACCAGCAGAAACAACTACAATTGCTGGCTTTAGAATAAAGAAACAGTTGAAGAAATTGTTTAAAGACACGGATGTTAAAGAAGTTATTACAGCACCATACTCAAATGCGTACTGTGGCTATATTGTGACACCAGAGGAATATGAGTTACAACGATATGAGGCTGGGCACTGTGTTTTTGGTAAATGGACCTTACCGGCTTTTCAAACAGTAATTAAAAAACTTGCTGTGGAGATGTTAAAAGAGAAAAGTAATAGAGACCTTTCATGGTCAAAAAAAACACCAAGGTTTTCCGAAAAAGAACTAGCTAATAGATCTTTTTAAACTCAATAAAAATAATTTCAAACTCGCGAATGCCATTTGGAGTATGGATTGTAACAGAATCGCCTTCTTCATTACCCATAAGGGATCTTCCTATTGGGCTTTTATGACTGATCCA
>CAXGOD010000396.1:0-3038 GCA_964011245.1 uncultured Bacteriovoracaceae bacterium
CCGCCATAATGAAGTCTCCTTCATTTTCGCGATCCTCATCGTCAATAACGATGATCATCTTTCCAGCAGTGATCTCTTCAATAGCTTCTACAATAGTGTTAAAACTCATGAGTTTTGTTCCTTATACCAGCTCTCTAGGTCGAGTTGAGAACTCTTTTTATTGCTGAAGCGCATAAAGTTCTCTAAGTATTTTGCCATCATATCTACTTCAATATTTACAGAATCGCCACATCTTTTAGTGTGCAGTACAGTATTGTCAAAGGTATGAGGTACAATTGACACCGAAAATTCATCAGATGCAAGTTTTGAGATAGTAAGGCTAATACCATCGATGGCAATTGATCCTTCGGGGATCATATATTTAAATAAATGATTTTCAGTTGTAAAACTTATTTCCCAGTTCTTGCCGATAGGCTTGATACTTTTAATCTTTCCTGTTCCATTCACATGGCCTTGAACAAAGTGACCTCCGAGACGATCCATAGGGCGTAGAGCAAGTTCAAGATTTACCTTGCTACCAACTTGTAGTTTCCCAATATTAGTTTTTTCTAAAGTAACGTGAACAGCTTGAACCTTAAAAGTATTACCTTTGATCTCTGTAGCAGTTAGACAAACACCATTAGTAGCAACGGAGTCATCAATTTGTATTTCATCTGCAAGCTTTTTAGTTTCAACGATAAACTCTTTCCCTTCAGCATTACTAGTAATTGATTTAATAGTTCCAATGTCCTTTATAAGTCCTGTAAACATATCTATCTCCTGGCGGTGAACATAATGTCATTACCTATTTGTTTCCATAGTAAATTTTTGTATTCTACTGCATCGGCCATTATTTCATGCCCGAGATCTCCAATTGTATTATGCCCTTCACCCAAGATTTTTGGGGCAATATAAACACTGATGCGATCATATAGGTGTTGATGAATAAAGCTTGTATGCACTTTTTGACCACCTTCAACAAATATTGATGTGATATTTAAATCTTTATACAAAATTTCTAATAAAGAGCTTAGTTCGAATTCACCAAAATTATTTAATGGGCATTTGATTGTTTGAAAGTGAAATTCTGAGTTAAGGGCTTCCGGAACAACAACATATGTTTGATCTTTAAACTCATCACTAAAAACATTGAGCTTATGATCAAGCTTTCCACTTAAAGAAATAATGATTCTTTTAATGGCCTTGGTTGGTTTATTCCCAATTCTTACGGTTAAGGTTGGATTATCTTGTCTCAAAGTATTAGCCCCCACCATAATGGCATCATAGCGATAACGTTCTTGGTGTACGTTCTCTCTAGAGTCAGCTGAGGTAATCCACTTAGAGTCCATCGTTCTACTTGCAAGTTTTCCATCTAAAGTTTGTGCCATTTTAAGATGCACAAAAGGTCTTTGACTAACGATATGATGGAAGAATATTTCATTTAATTGAGCACCTTCATCACAAAGGACATCAGTGACAACTTCAATTCCAGCATCTCTTAGAAGTTTAACTCCTACACCAGCCACTTGTGGATTAGGGTCTAGATTAGAAATAACGACTTTAGCAAAGCCTTCTTTAATAATTCTTTGAGCGCAACGAGGAGTTCTTTTATTGGTATGACAACAAGGCTCTAAGTTACAATAAATTGTTGCACCTTTAAGATCACAATTTGCATTTTGAATGGCATCAAGTTCAGCGTGGGCAAGCCCCGCTGCTTTATGATAGCCTTCTGCGATAACTTTGGTGTTCATTACAATTACAGCACCCACAAGTGGGTTAGGAGCAACATTTCCAGTTGCAAAACTTGCTAGTTCAAAGCATCGTTTCATGTAATTTTGATCATTCATTAATGAACGTCTCCAATATCTATAAAAGTAAATGAATCAGCATTTTTTTCAAGTTCATCAATATATGGCCTTAACGAATATTGAGGTTGAACCCCCATCCACTCTTTAATACTTGAATACGGCTCCTGGCGAATTAGCCATTTAAAGATACAGGCCTGTCTTAACGATTTAGCAGTAACCTTAAAGTTTAATTTATTTCCAAGGTCTTTTAAAAGGATCTCTATCCCACGAGGAGATAATCCACCTGCCAAAATTCTATATGGGTTTGCATTGAAAAGAAGTTTATCAAACTCAATATCATTTAGATTCTTCTGCTTTTTAAGGGCTGCTTGGTATGTTTCAAACAGTTTACCAAAACTTTTAGGTAGCTTAACCGTAAAAGGATCTCTTTTTGGATGAGAGACAAGAACTCTATATTCGTCAATGCCATTTTTCATAATATTATTAGTATTTAAAACCGCAATATCCGAAACCTTTAATCCACTTCCGTAAATAAGGTTAAAGAGAACAAGGTTACGTAGACCTAATAAAGACTCTAACCCCTTTTCGCTTTCTGACATCTCTAAGAAATAATTATGAAGTGCTTGAATGTTTTGAAATGGAGTTGGGTTTGGGGTCTCTACAACCTTAGCTGCTACAACGGCTTTTTTAATAGGATTAGTATCAACAATGCCCTTTTCAAGTAGATAGTCATAAAAGATTCTTAGTGCCTGTATTCTTCTTCTAATAGAATTTGGAGAACCATATGTTTTCTCAAGATGCCCACAGTATTCTTTTACTTGTGTCGTTGATAATTCGTTTAAAACAAGCTTTCTATTTTTTTGTGCTAGAAACTTATTGAAGCAATTAAGATCAGTTCTATAATTTTTAACTGTATTAAAACTTTTCCCGGCCACTTCAAGGCTTGTTAAAAAATCTTTTTGTTCTGTCATTAGATCGATTGTATTCATGGTGCGTATATACCAAATATATAATTTATCTTCAACCAGTTATAGGCTTTGCCTAAGATCAAATAGAAAAATTTACAGGGCATATATAAGTATTGATTAAATATCGCTATAAAGTATAAAGCGAAGGAGATTTTATGCGCTATTTGGTAGCTATTTGTGCTTTAAGCCTTTCTATGGGGGCATTTGCAAAAGATATAAATACAACAATTACTGAGATTGAATACGATAGATCAGCTCAATGTCAGGAGGTTAATAGCACGAT
>CAXGOD010000397.1:0-3027 GCA_964011245.1 uncultured Bacteriovoracaceae bacterium
CCTCTTTAACACTTCGATTTGATGCCATCTTAGGTAGTATATAGTGGAAATAGATATTCTTTTTGAAGATGAAAACTATATAGCAGTCAATAAACCTGCGCCATTATTAGTCCATAGAACTCCTGGCGACAAAGATAATTTTAATTTAATGAAATATTTAAAAGAACAAACAGGTCACTATCTTTACCCTATTCACAGATTAGATAAGCAAGTATCTGGTGCCATTATTTTTGGACTTAACCAAGAAGCGGTAAGAAAGATTAAAAATATCTGGCATACAGAGCTAGTAAAAAAAGAATACATAGGTCTTGTTAAAGGAAATATAGAAAGAGGTGATAAATTCACCTTTAGCTTAAATGACAAAAACAAAGTTTTAAAAGAGGCCATAACAATCTATAACCCTATTACTCATTTTAAGAATTCTACTCTAGTTGATATTGAGATAAAAACAGGCCGATACCATCAAATTAGAAGACACTTCTCAAGACGAATGCAACATATCATTGGAGACAGAAAATATGGGAAAAGACCTTTAAACGACGAATATAGAGATACATATGGTCTTCAAAGAGTATTTCTACACTCTAAAAGATTAAGTTTTGAGAATCCATTTACTCATGAAAAACTGGTGATCAATGCTCCTCTAACAGAAGATTTAGAAAATGTATTAGATAAAATGCAGTTAATTACTCTTTCTGAATAATTAGTTCTTTGGCCTTTTTAAGATCTTCAATCGAGACAGTCGTCATAGGATATGTACTCTCCAGATAATATAAAGTATTTTTACCTGATTCGTTAAAGTTCTCACCTTGCAGAATGACATCTACATATTTTATTTTAAAATTGCTATCTTGGAGAGGTGCATTTTTTTGTTCATAATTATCTCTAAGAGACAGGTTAATCTTTTTGCTATTTTTTTTTATAAGATGAATATAGTTCCCATCCCTATGTAACTTGAAAGTGAGAGTTTTCTTTTGGCCATTTTTTATTTTCTTAATCGTTTTTAAAAGTTCTGGGGAGTATATTTTAAAAGGAGCACCGGCCATATATTGATTAACATTCCAAAAGTAATGATCATTTTTATCTGCTTTAAAAGAGGATATCTTGTAAGTATCCTTATTTTTTTTAATAAATATTTGTCTTGCTTGTTTAAAAAGAGGGTCTTTCCAACTAATAACAATCCCACCATTATATTTAAAAGCATAATTGATAGCAGGTTTTGTTATGAGTTTCATAACATCCATCTGTTGGTTGTATTTATCCTCAGGTAATGCCTTCACTATTTTTACTGATTTTTCATCAAATAATGATAGAAAAAGATTTTTATCTTTCTTTACGTATGAATAAAATAAGGTTGCTAAAAGCTGTTCAGGAGTTTTGAGTTTAGAGAACTTCTTAGGAAGAATCACCTCTGGTTGTTCATAAACTTTATGAGGCAACTTATACTGATAGAACTCACCTTTTAAGTTAATAACATCCTTCGCTGCCATAAACATTGATTTTGGGAATTTGATTGTTTTATTTTTGAAATCTATTGCAAATGAGTTAAAGCTAAAAAATACCAATATCAAAGGTGTCTTCTTTTTTAGACTCCCAAATAAGTTTGTAAAAATCATATGAAAAAACCCATCCTGCATAAACTGTTCCTTGGAAATAAATACTTCCCATACTCAATTTTAGTTGAGCTTTTGGTAAATTACCAGCAGGATCTAAACATTGCCTTAAAGTAGCATATGGTTTCCAAGCAATTTTTGCTTCTCCACCAATGGCAGACTTAAGCTTGTCTTTAATACCTATATTTAGATACAAACCACCATATACACTTGGGATAACTGTTCCTGAAATACATTTCTTCTTATGACAACCTTCAGGTATGCCCCCACCACCAACATTTATCGTGGTACTTAATCCTAGCATGCCACCAAACTCTGCAATATTTGGAATCCCAGCAAATACTTTACCTTCAATTCCACCTGTCGAACCTAAAAACAAATTGGTATAGTCTTTCCATAGAACATTCTCTTTACAACATACTTTAGCTTCAGCAGTCTTTACTCGTATTACGATCCATTTCATAAATGTGTCACACTTAAACCAAAACACTGGCCCTAGTGATAATGGTATTTTCGGACATAACCGACTAAATAAAGACATAAGTGCAGCCCCTTTATTTCCTCTAGCTGCTTTATGATCAATTGCTTTATTCGTTCTGTTTACTTTTTCTTCGATTTCATTCCATGGTTTGTTCCAATTTTTGATATTACTTGTAAGCCTAAGAGGATCAAATGAGAAGATATGCTTAATTTTACTCTCTGCTTCGAATGATTTTCCACCACAGGTAAATGGCTTATCACCATCTACAACCTCAGGGGGTAAGTTTAATCTTGTTGGATAGGAAGTATTTACTTTATTAGGCTCCAAAATCTTATTATGAGTAAGATTATTGCTTAGGTTTAACCTCATCCCTTTAAAAAGCTCAACCCTTAATGGATTCGGAATAGACTTAACTTTATTATGTTTAAGTTCAGTTAGAATACTATTTAGTTGATTTTGAAATACATCATTTACTTCTTGAGCAAAACAACTCTCACCACCTAAAATATTCATACACTCTTCATACTTATGGTGAAACCTGTCATTAAACTCTTTGATTATTTTTTTATTTTTATGATTTAATTTACTAACTTCATCTGTAATTTGATCTAAGGACAAGGCATCTGTGTTACTAAAAACACCTGTATTATGGGCAATCTTAACAGTCGTTCTAAGAAGGTTTCCAAGGGCACTCTTACCAGTATCTTTTTCAACTTTATTAGCAACTTCATCCATAAACCACACTATGGCCGTATCATTGTCATTAATACACATTGTACTGTTGGTACATGGATCCATATACTCGTAGGCCATCATTAAAACGGCACTATCAGCATTACTTAAACGCTCACTTTTTGGAAAATAATTATGTTTATCTAACCCATCTATAATTTGATTAACTTCTGTAAGAGTTTTTGAACGACCAAATCTTTT
>CAXGOD010000398.1:0-3011 GCA_964011245.1 uncultured Bacteriovoracaceae bacterium
GTTGTCTTTCCAGCTCCATTGGGGCCAAGAAATCCGTGGATACTATACTGCATCTGCTTCATCAAGTTCTGATATATCAACATCTCCAGTGATATCGTCACTAGGGTGGACATCCCCTTCTAGCTCATCCTCATCAAGAATACCATTGATGACTTCATCATCTTCATATTCTTCTTCATATTCATCTTCGTACTCATCCTCATTATCTGAATTCTTCTTAAACTTATTTTTAAGTTTATTTAAATCCAGGGAATTGAGTTTTTCCTTTAACTTACCAAAAATAAGAAAACTCCATTTTTCTTGTATAAATATTTCTAACTTCTATAATAGTATAAATACTTGTTTTTTTTAAGCAATTTATTATGCGGTGAATAGATGACTAAAAAGCTCGACGAAGGCGTCATTAAATTTAAATATACATTAAAGAAAGCTCCACCTCTTGATGAGGGCTCGTACATTGAACTTGAAAAGTGGAGGGTCATTTTATTTAAAATGAAACTCATTGGCGAATACCCCATCGAAAAAGTCGGCTATGGAAATTTATCTAGAAAAATTTCTGGAACTGATAACGAATTCATCATTACTGGAACCCAAACAGGAAAATTTTCAAATCTAAGTGGATTACAATACACCCGTGTTGTTAAATGTAATTTAGCTAAAATGAATGTTGAGGCTGCGGGACCAACAGCTCCATCTAGCGAATCACTTACCCACTATGCAATTTACAACGCTTGCCCTCATATAAATGCGATCTTTCATGTCCATAGCAAAGAGCTTTGGCAATATATGATTGATAAAGGGATGGATGCATCTAGTGAGTCCATAAGTTATGGTACTACCCAGATGGCAACTGAAGCAAAAAAATGTATAGGAAATAAAAAGTCGGGTGTTTTTGTTATGAAAGGACATGAAGATGGTGTGATTTCCTATGGAACTTCAATTGAAGAAGCCGGAAAGATAATTTTAGATACTTTTAAACAAAGCAGAAAGTAGCTCATCTTCTAACTCGTAAAGATCGTGCAAAGAATCTTCTCCTATTATATAAGTAAAAAAAGTATTTCCATAAGGAGATAGCGGAATAACTTTCCCCTTAAATGTCTTAGAAATTTTGTCATGACTAATCTGACTCAAGATTTTTTTACTATTTATTAACTTAAACGAGCAATATCGAAATTGAGATAAATATTTTTGCCAAAGTTTGATTGCAACATACCCCATCGTTTTTCTGGCATTGACTTCACTTAATGAATAGAGCTTCTCTTTTCCATCTTCCTTATAAGTAAAGGAGTCTACAGAGTACGGAGGTCGAATGCCCAGTTCTTTATAGTGTTTTTTAATCTTTGCGATATCTAATTCATATTGTTCAAACCAACTAACTTCAGAAAGTTTGAGTCCCAAGGTAGATCCTTTATACTGAAAGTGATCATCAATATGATTTTGATAAAAGTAATTATCATCATCAATAACACAAGTACTAATATCAAATGTTCTTTTAAGAAGTGGCTCTGCGATAAGAGAGGTTTTATTCAGAAGACTACGAATCTTATCTGGATGCTTATCTCCTTTCCAAACACCTATTCCGCTAACTCCTAACGGGTCCTTATAAACAAATGAGTCCTCGATCTCATCATTGGCGTTAACAATTTCCGTTTTAGAATGAGCAAGACCTTCTTTGATTGCGAACTTAGCACTTGTTAACTTTGAGTTTAAAACACGCTGATTCTCAATATCACTTAGGTTTTGACACCATAGTTCTACATTATTTGATTCTTGTGCTAAGACGATTTTAGCTTTTTTTATTGATTCAATAAAACTAAGATATTCTTCTTTATAGGCACGAGTAGTGTAAAGAGGTTGATCTTCAAGCCACATGATAAAATATTCGAGTTCTTGATTTCTTTTAGAAGAATTTATTTTATATTCACTTTTACCAGAGCTCAAGAAGTCTTCAAAGTCGGAATTAAAAAAATAACTTACTTCCATTGTTTTCTCGTTGTCACAATATGATCATCTTTATAATTAGCCAATTTAGAAATAAACTCTTCATCCATTCTAGCTTTTCGTCTCGCTTCTTCTACAAATAGTTGTCCCTTAGCGCGAGCAGGGGTCATTGGAAAAGGTAAATGCTCATTATAATACTCCCAAAGAGATCTATCATTTCTCCACTTTTCAAAACAGCTTACTCCAAAAGCAACATGCGAGATTTCATCTTCATAAACAACTTTTAAAATACTCGCTGTTTTAGTATCTCCCACTTCTTTAAAAATCTTCTCGTAATAGTGAGCAAAATCTAAGTTCGCTGACTCAAATGTTAAGGCCATTATTGCTAAATAGTTCTGAGGAGTTTTAATATCTCCCACCTTTCTCCAAAAGAAATCATTAATTGGAAAGTCACCAAATTCATAACCATATTCATTTAGTCGATTTATATATAAAGAAAAATGTTTTTGTTCATCTTGAATCGTTTTAATTATTCCTTGTTTGAATCTTCTCATCTGTTCTGTTGAGTGATCAAAAAGCATTAAACTAGCTGCCATGATTTCAATGGCCAGAAGCTCATGATTAGCAAAACTAGAAAGTGCCATGGCCTTCTTATTATCAAGATGGAAGTGTCCTCTAGGAAAACGGAGTTGTTTTTCATTGAATTGGATTTTCTTATCTCTGGTGGGCAGACTAGGAATATCCGACTCTCTATGTTTTCCGAATGTAATTTCATCTACTTGAAGTAATTTATCTTCAAGAGAACCGCCCAAAAGAATTTGACGAGCAAAGTCTGTAATATCCATTTCCTTGTTATAAAACTTAAGAGCTCAAAAAGGAAGTCCCTTTATAAAGAACTGAAATTACAAGCCGATAAGTACAGGGGAGTTTATTTTTATGCAAAAATTTATACTAGTCTTAGTAACACTTTTATCTTTTAACTTATTTGCTCAATCAAATAAGGATTACCTTCAAATTGATCAGTTCTTAACTGAACAAACAGATGAATCAAATGACATCAGTTATATACA
>CAXGOD010000399.1:0-3010 GCA_964011245.1 uncultured Bacteriovoracaceae bacterium
AATAATTGAATCAAAAACATAAAGGAAATCATCTGTAGATAACATCTTATCAGCTTCGATCTCTTCATAGTCAGCCCACAACTCAGTATTAATGGCACCAACATATATATTTTGAAAGCGAACTTTATACTTCTTAAATTCTTTTTCTATAACATTCAAAAGACCACGCTTACCTTGCTCACTCATAGTATAAGAAGCTGTATTGGGATAAGCATACTTTGCAGAGATACTTTGAACATTAATAACTTGTGACTCTTCAGCCAAAATAAATGGCTCAAAGTACTTTAAAAGATAAAAAGTTCCAAGAGTATTTGTACTAAAGTGATTCACAAACTCTTCTGTTTGAGTTTCAGAAAAACTTCCCATTTCACATATACCAGCATTATTAATAAGCAGGTCGATGACTTCTGTTTCCTTAGCAATCTCTTTATAGAAATTAATAACAGAAGATTCTTTTCTGATATCTAATTCAAGATCAATAAAGTTTTCGTGATCGATTGGAGTTTCAGAACGACTACCTCCAAAAACGAGGAAACCTCTTTCTAGCAACGATCTTGTCATTTCAAGACCGATACCTGAAGAGGTTCCTGTTATAACTGCAATTTTATCTGACATTATTTAGCTACACCCACAGCTCTTGTTTCTCTAATTACCGAAACTTTAATTGTACCTGGGTAAGACATTTCTTGTTCAATCTTCTTAGCAATATCACGAGATAGAACAACTGTTTGCTCATCATTGATTTTTTCATTTTCAACAAGAACTCTAATCTCTCTACCTGCAGAAATTGCATATGATTTAGTAACACCTTCAAAGCTATTTGCGATGTTCTCAATATCAGTTACACGTGAAACATAAGACTCTTTAAGGAACTTACGAACACCTGGTCTTGCACCACTTAAAGCATCTGCTGCCATTACAAGGTGAGCAAGTACTGTTTCTGGTTTAACATCTTCATGGTGAGCACGAACTGCGTGAACGATATCTGGATCCTCTCCATACTTCTTAATAAAGTCTGCACCAACAACTGCATGTGAACCTTCAGCTGAAGCATCAATTGCTTTTCCAATATCATGTAACATACCAGCACGTCTTGCTTGTTTAATGTTCATTCCAAGCTCAGCGGCCATAGCTCCACATAGGAAACCAACTTCAAGTGAATGTTGATATTGATTTTGCATATATGATGTTCTGTAGTTTAGAGCACCTAACATTTTAAGAATTTCTGGGTGAAGACCATGGATACCAATTTCCATTTGAGCTTTTTCACCAAGCTCTCTAAGTCTTTGTTCCATTTCATGCTTAGACTTGTCATGAAACTCTTCAATTTTTGCTGGGTGGATACGTCCATCAGCAATTAGCTTTTCAATCGTCATCTTAGCAATATTCTTTCTAACAACATTGAATGTAGAGATAACAACCATTCCTGGAGTATCATCAATAATTAAATCAACACCACAGATTTGTTCGAAGGCCCTAATATTTCGACCTTCTCTACCAATAAGACGACCTTTAATCTCATCCCCTGGTAATTCAACAGAAGAAATTGTTTGTTCAGCAACAAACTCTCCAGCGAATCTTTGAAGAGCAATACCTAAAACTCTTTTTGCTTTCTTCTCAGATTCTTCGTTTGCTTCCTCTTCAATTCTAGCAATCATTTTAGCAGCATCTACTTTTGCTTCTTCTTCCATTGCAGACATTAATTCTTTCTTAGCTTCCTCTTTACTCATTCCAGCGACAGAAGTTAATTTATCAGAAATTTCATTTTGTTTTGCGATAAATTTTTCTCTTTCAGCCAAAGTTGATTTAACTTCGTTTTCGAGTTTTTCTTCTTTACCTTTAAGATTTTCAACTTCTCTTTCTTTCGCTTCAATTTTCGAATCTAGAGAGATTTCTTTTTTCGTTAAGCCTCTTTCTTGATCATGAAGTGATTGAAGTTTTTTCTTGTACTCTTTTTCAAGCTCTTCTTTTTCTTCATTGATGATTTGTTTTGCATCGTATTTTGCAGACTTCTTAATCTCATTGGCACGATCTTTGGCCTTTGAGACAATTTGATCACCTTCTTTCTCAGATTCTTTGGTCAGGTTTTTTACTTTCCCCATTGCAATTACATAAGCAATTACACCACCAATTAGAAGAGAAAGGGCTGACGCTAATATAGTTTCAGTCATTTTGTATTACCCCTTACTTATTTTATATATTTCAGTTTCAGTTACTAAATAATCTAATAATTCATCATGCTCATCAGTTGGAATCTCTTCCATTAATTGTTCTGAAAAAGCTACGCCTATCTTTATTCCCTTGAAAGAACATAGATACCGATCAAAATATCCTTTCCCTCTTCCTAATCTTTCACCACGTTCCGTGAAAGCAAGACCTGGAATAAAAATAACATCAGGCTGAGACACTTCAGATCTATAGTGATCTTCAAGCTCTAGGCCTAACTTTTTATCTTTTATTATATTTAGCTCAAGCTGATGGTATTCCATCTGCGCGTCACCAAATATATGGGGTACTGCAAAGTCATAATCATCTACATTAAAACTTTCGTACCAAATAACTTCTTTTTGAATTGGAGCATATGCCCCAATAAGACCTGTTGGAAATGAGTGAGAGGAATTAATATTTAGAAGTAGAGTTTTTAAATTGCCAGAGATCAACTTACTCTTATGTAATAATTGATCATCCGTCAGAGCGTTTAATATATCTTTCGCTCTTTTTCTAAACTCTTTTTTGTCCACTTTCAACCTTACTTACGGTTGAGTCGACTGCATGCTCCCTGGAGATACTTCTTCAATAAAGTTTAATGCATCATTAATACCTGATCTTAAAGCAAATACATTTTCTTTGTACTCACTTTCAATTTCAATTTTTTCTGATGCGAACTTTAAAGCAATTAGAACCGCTGTCTCAACATCTTTGAGTGCAGGATTCTTACTTCTTAATTGTTCTATTTCTTTATTTACTAGATCAACTGCCGATTGTGCATTCGAACTACTGCCCTCGTCCG
>CAXGOD010000400.1:0-3004 GCA_964011245.1 uncultured Bacteriovoracaceae bacterium
TATATGAGTACCAATGCACAGGGAACACTGAATCTTTTAGAACTTATGAAGAAGCACTCTGTAAAAAAGTTTGTTTTAGCTTCAACTAGTTCTTTGTACGCAGGACAAGAAATGCCATTTGTTGAAACTCTGGCTGTGAATGAACCAATATCTCCATATGCAGCAACTAAGAAAGCTGCAGAAACAATGGCCTATACTTATCACCATCTTTACGGAATTGATGTAAGCATTGTTCGTTATTTTACTGTTTATGGAAATGCTAGTCGCCCAGATATGGCCCAGTTTAGATTTATGAGATGGATAGATGAAGGAAAACCGATCGAGTTATTTGGTGATGGAACTCAAGCAAGAGATTTTACACATGTTGATGATATTGCTCAAGGGACAATCTCTGCGATGAAAGAAGTAGGCTATGAGATAATCAATTTAGGTGGCGGAAATAATCCTGTTTCAATTAACGGTCTAATCCAAACTTTAGAGAAATTCTTAGATAAAAAAGCAACGATAAATAATAAGCCTTTTCATCAAGCAGATATGAAAGAAACATGGGCAGATATAACAAAAGCAAAAAGTATTCTTAACTGGGTGCCAACTATTTCACTAGAGGATGGGCTTAAACGAGCTGTTGATGATTATATTGCTAATCGAGAATTTTACCAAAAAATCAAATTATAGGTTCACATGAAAGATATTAATCAACTTTATTTTAACACTCTATTAGAGAAGTCAAAAAGGGCCACGGCGAAGTCTTTAGTATTATCGCAGCCTGAAAGAGGCATAGATTCAAAAGTTTTACCTCTTGCCATTTGTAACGACGAAGACCTACAGAGTATTCAAGTTCAAAACTATGGTGAGTTAACTGATATTGTTTGTGATGAATTATTTGATTACACATATGCAATACTGAAAATGCAAGCAGGACTTGGAACTTCCGTAGAGCGTTCTGACTTAATTAAGTCAGTTGAAGGAAGAGAGGAGCTTGGTGCAAAAGGTACTGACCTATACTTTGAAGTTGATGGAAAGTTAACTTCAATTGCTGAGATTCAGCTTAAGCAAGCTATGGGTTTAACAAAACAAACTCCCTACGCAAAAGTTAAATACATTAATCTTGTTAATGATGAGACTCAATCCGCAGTTGAATCAATCTGGAGTAAGACTGTAAGTGGAAAAACATATCGCGAAGTTTATAGTGAATCAGAAAAGCTTGAGATAGGAGAAACATTCTATCAAAAGAAAATGCCAACCTTGAATGAAGCTGGAGAGTTAACTGAAGAACGACTCGCTCCAGCAGGTCATGGCTTTGTAGGTTTTCTTGAAGTTTTAAATGTGTTCAATAATGAGGCAACTCAAGAAGTAGTAGCAATTGGAAATGGTGAGGATCTTTCTTCAACTCCAGATTTAAAAATTATAAACTGGGTCGTAGAAAATAATATACCAGTAGTCATGATTACAACGACGAAAACAGATGCTGATAAGAAAGGTGGCCAGATTTCAATTGTAAAAAATGAAGGAACTCCAGATTTCGTAACAATTGTTGAGAAGGCCCAAGCAGAAACTGCAAACCAATTGGCCTACTTTGAAGAGTTAGGTCTAAGGGCCAGTGATCGAGATAGTTTGTTTAATACCAATATCGTAGTGATTAATAAAAAAGCGCTAAAAGAAAAATTTAGTGAATATTTAAAAGATATGAGTACAGATCTATTTGTTCAAAGCTTTGCTCCTGATGTTATTAAGAATATTAAAGAACAAGATGGGAAGCAATTCACTCAATTAGAAAGTGCTCTTGGCTCAGTAATGTTAAACTTAGATCAATACTTTAGACTAAATCATAATACGTCTGTCGTTTCATTCTTAAATCTTTCTCCTAAAGAGAGAGAGATGTTCTTTATGCCAATTAAAAAACGTGAAGACTATGAGGATATTAAAGCTCATTTCATAGTTGACCCTGAGACTTTCAGACTAAAAAGACCATAATAAAAAAAGACCCGACATTCGCCGGGTCTAAAACTTTACTTTGAAACTTTTTATCTCAAATACATAATTAATTTTATTCAAAGTTTATTTGTTTTAAGGTGTGTACCAGGTGCCTCCCAGTGTTCTTATGCAATGTAATCTAAGTGAATTAGTTAGGTAATATATTCACAAAATAATTCTTGATTTATTTCATTTTTGAACAGAGAAGTTAGGATTATAACCATTTGTAATTTATTAGCTCTCAAATTTAATCCTTTATTTTAGATAAAAATTTATGTTAAGATTTACATGCATCAAAAGGGTGGGGTGTTCGGCACGAACACCCCCTCTGGCTTACATATGCAGTTGGTAAAACGCTATAAAAAGCTGAATTACTGCTACTGCAAAAACAAGCACCCTAATGATGTCTTCCATGACAAATCCTTAGTGAAAAGGCGCCCATCAGTGGGCGTCACGGAAGAAACATAGGTCTTATTGCAATCCCTGACATATTTGGTATTTACAAGTTCTTGTTATTTCAAGTGTATGCTTGCCTGCGAAATGAACTTTGATAGAAAAAATCAGTGATTTATTTCATATTTGAAATAGAATATATTCATGATTAAAAATATAGAAAATTTTGACCAAGAATTTGATTCAATAATTGCTATCTACGAAAGTGTTGGGTGGGGAGCTTATACTGAAGACCTAGAGTCTTTGAAGTTGGCGCTAAATAATTCATCATACTTATTTGGATATTATGAAGATGACAAACTTAAAGGTCTTATTCGAGGTATGACTGACAAGGTTTCTATAAACTATATTCAAGATATCTTAGTTCTCAGTGAATTACATGGAAAAGGTATTGGCAGCCAAATGGTTCAATTCGTTTTTGATCATACAAAAGGAGTTAGGGCCCAAGTTCTAATTACCGATGATAATCCGCAACAATTAGCATTCTATAAGAAGTTGCAAATGAGTAATACAAGAGAACTAGTAGATGTTCCGTTAAACTGTTTTGTTAAGTTTGATGGGATGGAGTTGAGTTAGG
>CAXGOD010000401.1:0-3002 GCA_964011245.1 uncultured Bacteriovoracaceae bacterium
AGCGGCATTTTCTTCACACAGATTAGTCACCCATTCGGTAACAATCATTTGGATATCACTTCCCCATTTTTCATCTTCTTTTATTTCGAAACGAACAAATGTAACAAAGTCTTTCCAAAGTTGATCTTTTTGCCCTTTTATTCGAGCTTGTGCAACGGCATCGTTTTCTAGATTTTCAAACTCTAGATCAATCATCTCACGGGCAGCACTACCTTCTTCTGCAAAAGTTGAAAGCATTAACTGTTTAGTATCATCATCTAAGGATGCTAATAACTGAACTTTTACTGTTTGATCATACTTTTGCATAATGGATTTTAAAAAGGCTGTAGGAAGCTTAGTCACAAGCTCACTAGGGAAATTATCTGCTGCAGCTCTTTTCATATCTGTTTGTAGATTTTCTTGTGCAAGAACTTTATAAAGCATTTTTTCTTTATTTGGATTAAAGTTTGGAAGCATTTGAAGAATCTTATTATTAAAAGGCTTACGTTTTGACTTAATAACATAGTCTTTTAGCGTTTCTTTAAATGATTTAAAATTATCTTTAACAGTATCAAAATCAAATACAAGACTTTTTGTTATAAGGTCTTTTGATTCTTCCATATCTAATTTATCTAGAATTTTACCAGCGACTTTAGGTCTTAAAAGATTTAATAAAACTGGAGCTTCACTACTATGTGACTTAACAAAGTTAACTGCAACTTCTAAGTCCAATGATAATAAAAGATCAATTAGTTCAATATCTGATAACCCTTGTGGAGCAATACTGTCTCTTACAACTTCTTCAGAAATAAACTTATTTGCCTTTACAAGCTCTTCACCTTTCAAAAAACCATCAACATTTGTTTTCCAAGCTTCCCTTTCCTCTTCATTAAGCTTTAAAAACACTTTGTAGAGTAGGTCTTCATCTAGTTGTTGAGAAACTGCTTTAAGCGCCATAACGCTTTCTAATGAAAGTTCATTAATCCACTTCTTCAATAATAAGATAGCGTCTATTTCATTTTTGTGAATAAGTTGAGTAAAACGATCGAAGTGCATTTTTGTTTTTAAAATTGCTGGATTCTCACTACTGGTAGAATCAACCATTTTTAAGTTTTCTTTTTTCTTTGCTAACGTTTCTTCGTCCACAAGTTTAAGTTTTAATGCACCCATATTTAACCTCCATTTTACTAATCGGTACAATTACTACAAATATTAAACTCACCTCTCAAATATCAAATTACCAAAGTGCGTCACTCAACTATATATTTTCTACTTTTAAAATCTTAAGGAAACATGGCGCATTCAATTAATTATCCTCTCTACATTGGCTTTTTACTATTTATGAGCCTGAACTCTTATGTTAAAATTGCGTAGAAATTACTTTCAGTTATAAATTTAGGCGCATGACGCCACAAAGAAATGGGGAAACAAATGAGTTTGTATCAAGATTACTTAAAAGAAATTGAAACAAGAAAAACACAAGGGTTAAATCCAAAACCTATTGAAACATCTGATTTAACTTCTGAAATAATATCTCATGTTAAAGATACAGGCCATGAGCACAGAAAAGATTCATTGAACTATTTTATTTATAACACACTACCAGGTACAACTGCAGCAGCTGAAGTAAAAGCAAAATTTTTAAAAGAAATAATTCTTGGAAATGAAACTTTTGAAGAAATCAATGCTGAGTTTTCTTACGAACTTCTTTCACATATGAAAGGTGGACCTTCAATAGAAGTTCTACTTGATTTAGCTCTAGGAGATGATACTGATAACGCAAAAAAATCTTCTGAAATACTAAAAACACAAGTTTTCCTATATGATGCTGATACAGAAAGACTTAAAAAAGCACATGATGCTGGTAATCCAATTGCCACAGATATATTAACAAGCTATTCAAATGCTGAGTTTTTTACAAAGTTGCCTGAGGTTGCTGAAGAAATTAAAGTTGTGTCATATATTGCAGGTGTTGGTGATATTTCAACTGATTTATTATCACCCGGTAATCAAGCCCACTCACGATCAGATCGTGAACTTCATGGCCAATGTTTCATCACACCTGAAGCTCAAAAAGAGATTGTTGCATTAAAAGAAAAACATCCAGACAAAAGAGTAATGCTAGTTGCTGAAAAAGGAACAATGGGAGTAGGATCTTCAAGAATGTCCGGAGTTAATAATGTTGCTCTTTGGACAGGAATCCAAGCAAGTAAATATGTTCCATTCATCAACATAGCCCCTATCGTTGCGGGAACTAACGGTATCGCACCAATTTTCTTAACAACGGTTGATGTAACAGGTGGAATTGGAATTGATCTTAAAAATTGGAAAAAGAAAAAAGATGAAAATGGAAACACTGTAAAAGATAAAAATGGAGACCCGGTTCTTGAAGAAGTTTACTCTGTTGCTACAGGTACCGTATTAACTATTAATACTAAAAAGAAAAAACTTTATAACGGCGATAAAGAGTTACTTGATATATCTAGCTCACTTACTCCACAAAAAATGGAATTTATGAAAGCAGGTGGCTCATATGCAGTTGTGTTTGGTAAAAAATTACAGACATTTGCATGCCAAGCTTTGGGAATCGAGATGAAATCTGAATACGCCCCTTCTAAAGAAATCACCAAAGAAGGACAAGGCTTAACAGCTGTTGAAAAAATCTTTAATAAGAACCTTTTAGGTGGATCTGGTAAAATTTTGTACGCAGGCTCCAATGCTAGAGTACAAGTCAATATTGTTGGGTCTCAAGATACGACAGGGCTTATGACTGCTCAGGAACTAGAATCTATGGCGGCAACAATTATTGCCCCTAGCCTAGATGCAGGTTATCAATCAGGTTGCCACACAGCTTCTGTATGGGATGCAAAAGCACAAGCAAATATCCCAAAACTTATGAGCTTTATGAATAAATTTGGTCTAATTACTGGTCGTGACCCAAAAGGAGAATATGCGCCACTAACGGATGTCATTCACAAAGTATTAAATGATATTACAGTTGATGATTGGGATATAACTATTGG
>CAXGOD010000402.1:0-2996 GCA_964011245.1 uncultured Bacteriovoracaceae bacterium
AAAGACACCATGGTGACGGTTCTTGTATTCCTTATCAGCACATTTTGAGTAAAGGTCGTCACTACTAGAGGCTTTTACAACTTGAGAAGTACCAGTTTTACCGGCCATCTGGTTTCCAGATCCTCTTCTCCACCAAGCTGTTCCCTTTGGTTCGTTAACAACTTTATACAGTCCATGTCTTACGTGATTCCATGTATCTTCATTTAATGAAATTTCTCTTATGAGTTCAGGCTCGATTTTTTTAACAACTTTACCTTCTACATCTGTAATTTCTTTCACAACATAAGGTTTAAATAATTTTCCCTTTGTGGCTATCGCTGCATAAGCATTTGCTAACTGAAGTGTTGAAACTAGAACATAAGACTGTCCAATTGAGCAAGATAGAGTTTCACCTTGTTGCCAAGGAATACCATTTCTTTTCATTTTCCAATCTTTAGTAGGTATTAACCCTGAAACTTCACGGGGAAGTCTAACTCCAGTTCTTTTTCCAAAACCAAACATCTTGGCATACTTTGCTAAAACATCAATATCCATTTCTGCTGCAACTTTATAAAAGAAGATATTACAAGAATGTTTAAGAGCATCACTTACAGTAACTTTTTCTCTCCCATATCTTTTCCAACTTCGATAAACACGTCGACCAAACTTAAAAGATCCATGACATCTAAGCTTTGAGTTCTTATCAATAATACCTGTTTCCAAAGCAGCAATAGCTGTAAAAGGCTTAAAAGTTGACCCAGGAGGAAAATGCTCTTGAATATTCCTATCCCTTAGTGGGTGTTCTTCATTATTAATTAATGAATTCCAATATTCTGTTGTTAAACCTCTACTAAATTGAGATGGATCAAATGCTGGAGTTGAGATCATAGTTAAGATTTGTCCCGTCTCAACATCAATGGCCACAACACTTCCAGACTTTCCTTCAAGTGCTTTGTAACCGGCATTTTGCATGTCTCTATCAATAGTTAAAACAAGGTTCTTACCAGGCTTTGGAGATTCATCTTGAATTCCCTGAAAAAGATTATCGGTGTTGATATATTTTTTCTTTCTTCCCAGGGCATCAACTTCAACGTATTCAAATCCATTGGCCCCGCGAACGGTCTTATCCATCTGCTCTTCAATTCCAAACTGTCCTATAAAGTCACCTAGCTTATAATCAAGGTTATCCCTTTTTCTATATTTTGGAAGTTGTTGTTGAGAAATCTCAGAAATATAACCTAGAAGATGGGCGCCAACTTCCTTATCTACATATTGACGACTAATGAAGGTATCTACAGAAACACCAGGTAAAAAAGCATTTTCCGTTTCAATCCTAGCAACTTCAGCTAAAGAAATATTTTTCTTAATAATTATTGGACGGTATCTCGCTTGAAATGAATTCTTTTTAATAATCTTTTGTATTGTTGGAATATCCATTGAAAGAATTTTACTCAATCGATTTAGAGTCTGTTCTTTACTCGATAAAAACTGACGAGTTAGAATCGCATCAAAACGAGGAATATTATCAACAAGCCTTGAAGCATTTCTATCATAGATCATTCCACGTGGAGCTCTAATGATTTCTTTTCTCAGACGATTTTGAATAGAGAACTTATGATAAAGTTCCCCCTTATAAATTTGAAGATACCATAGACGAATAAATACGATTCCAAAACAGAATACAATTATATTTGCAACTTGAGTTGCACGAGCTTTATGGAGTTTTATGAGTTCTTCATCACCAAACATTAAATCGACACTCCTCTAGAGCTGTCATTCACCCTCCATACTCTGTCTAAGACGATAAAGAAAAATGGAGAGATGATTGAGATAAAGAAACTTTCTGGCACGAACTGCCAGAAGATATTAAAAAAGGCACCGAAGTCACCTAACTTCAAACTCAACATAAACGAAACCATTAAGAACCAAGCAAGTTGAAAGATCTGGACTACAATAATAGTTGAGACTGCAGTAGTAAAATGTAGAAGATCACGAAGATACCTAACAGATAGTGCAACTATAACTCCGGCCAAAGTCCCAATTCCCCAACCTTCAATTGAAAAGATTGAGTGAGTATACTGAGTCAATAAAATCAGAAATGGAAGAACTGGTGTTTCTAATTTAAAGGCCATAAATAAAACGATTAAAACACTAAATGCAGGTTTGAAGTTTACAATACCAATTGCTGGCAATAAAGCCGAAGTAAATACTTCTAAAGCAATTAGTAAAAGAAGAGTCTTAATAATGCCAAAAGCAATATCTTTTGCTGAATATCTCATTATTTTTTCTCCTGCTTCAGATTTAGAATTTCTTCTTCCGCGCTTATCATCTTTTCAGATGCCATCGGAGTAATACTTTCTTCTCTTTCTACTAGAACAACAACCTCTTCTAGTTTGTGAAAATTAACTGACGGCTCAATCTCAATAGATTGAGTTATTCCGTAGTTTTCTTTATCGATTTTAGTAATTGAACCAACCTTAATTCCTTTTGGATAAACATTCCCCAGACCTGCAGTAATAACCTCATCCCCTACTTCAACAAGTTCAGTTCTTGTTACATATTTAAGACGACATTGAAATTCACCAATACCTTCAACAATTCCGTGGGATCTTGTTCTTGCAACAATTGAATCGACTCTATTGTTTTGATCTAAAATAGTAAGGATATCTGCATAATTAGCCGAAAGACGATATACATAACCAACTAGCCCATTCATTGTAATTACAGGACTCATATTACGAAGACCGTGGTTGCGACCTTTATTTATTCTTAAAACTTTAAATTCATTAGAAGAGTCCCAACTAACAATCTGAGCTAAAACTTTTTCACGTGGGATTTCTTTACCAAATTGTAGAAGTTGCTTTAAACGCATATTTTCTTTTTCTACTTCATTTAATTGGAAAATTTTATTTTCTAAGGTTGAAAGCTTACTTGTTAACTCTTCATTTTTTTTACTTGTATTCACAATAAGTAAGTAGTGATCAAACATATAAGTGATCTTTTCCTTCATACTCATT
>CAXGOD010000403.1:0-2990 GCA_964011245.1 uncultured Bacteriovoracaceae bacterium
TTGATCTGGGTGATGAAGATAATAAGGCCTAGCGCCAATTTTATTTAATCTTTTAAAGAGTTGAACTAGTTCCGTAAGGGTGGAATTAATCCCATTTAGCAGAACAGTCTGTGAGACTAAATTAATATTTGTAGAAGCAATACTTTGTATAGCGAGTTCTACTTCCTTATCAAGTTCGTCAATATGATTGATATGGATTGCAAAGGTTAGAGTTTCAAAATGATTCTTATATTTTTCAAGTAAATTAATAAAACCAGAATCAACTCTACTTGGAATGATAATAGGAGTTCGCGTGTGAAATCTTATATACTTTACAGTAGGTATCTTTGAAATTGTTAAAAGAAGATGATCTAGTTTTTCGTTGGAGAGTATTAATGGATCCCCACCGGTTAAGATGACTTCCTCTATTTGCGGTTTCTCTTGTATATAATCAATCAGGCTTGGTAGTGAAGCTTTCAAAAAATCATCTTGAAGGTTGAGCTCATTTTTTCTAAAGCAATAGCGACAATGAATGGGGCAAATTGTTGTAGGGCTAAATAAAACTCTATTTTTATAACGATGGATTATCCCATTGTCCTTAGCATGAACTTTATCACCAATTGGATCATGTAGACCTGCTAAATTATTTTCAGCATCATTTGGTACAAATTGTTTCCAAAGAGCTGAATTAACGCCACTTTGTTTGATTCTTTTAGCAAAAGATTTTGGTATAAAAATTGAAAAAGGTTGAATAGGTAGCGGTGTCTCTAAGTATGAAGCAAGCTCTTTAGTGCTTTTTAAAGCATCTCTATATTCATCTTTCCAGTTATTAGAAGAAATAGAGTTTATCTGCATTAGTCTTTAAGGATTGATTGATTTAATTTTGATAGAGAGAAGAAATACACTGCAACACCAATGTACTGAGCAAATAGTGCGTTATTATCCATTTCTTTAGTATGCATTACTAAACTTACGATCCAAGCGAATAGAAGAATATGTGCAAAGATATGAAGTGATTTCTTTGCGTGTTCCCATCTCAAGGATTTAATAAGTTCTGCCATAAATTTCTCTCCTTAAGTTATATTAATATCATTACAGTAGTTACTTTGTCTAATTTTGAAGCTGCACTTAGTCGACTCGCAAGTCTTTGATTTTTTTAACCATAAAGTGTTTGTTCATGTTGTCAATTTGGCATTCACCATAAAGAATTAAGCCCTGCGGCATCGGGATTATTGCAATGGGTTTAACGGGCCTAAAATCGTCACCAGTGCTAGAGCCTTTGTATTTTATATGGATAAGACTTCTGTCCTTGAGCTTGTCCTTTAGAGGGTGAAGCTTTTTAGGGAGTTCATAATCTGCAGGCTTTCTAAATGAGTTTAGCTTAAAAATATAGGCCAAGTCCTTAAGGGTTCTTTTGGCAGTAAAACTTTCAAATTCCACAAGGCAGTTAGCAAAAACTTTTAAGGATACAAGTGCATCATCTAAAGCTTGGTGATGAGTAAATTCGATCTTAAAAAAATCAGCAAGGGTAGATAGTTTAAAGTTTTCAGGTCTTGTTTCTTTTTTCTTGTACATAATCCTTGCAAACTTACAGCTGTCATAAACATCTGAAAGGCTGAAGTCGTAGTTATATTCGTGATGTCCACGAACGATAAACCCTAGATCAAATTGGGCATTATGTGCAAGGATTGGAAGATTACCAAAAAACTCTTTAAACTCACGCAGAGGCTTTTTTAATGAAGGACAATCGCGAACCATATCATTTGTTATTCCATGATACTCAATTGTGTAATCAGGGATTGTGATAAGTGGATTAATCATCTGGTGAAAAGTTGAAATACCTCCATCCAAATCAATCTTAACTGCAGCAATTTCTATGATTCGATCAAATACTGGAGAGAGTCCAGTCATTTCTAGATCGAAAGCAACAATACCTTTTGGGAAGTGTTTTTTGAGAATTTCTTTTTCCCTACCACTTAAGTCCAGAGAGATTTTTTGTCTTTGCATTAGAGCTTTTATAGATTCTTAAACTCTTTACGTCAAAAGCTATAAAAACATTAGATAGCGCTCTGCGCATGATTGACATAACTTACCGAAAAATTTAAAAATTCATATCTAAAATCAAATAAAAGGAAGCATAATGTCAAACAAATTTGATGTCGTTGTATTAGGTGCCGGTCCCGGTGGTTATGTCGCTGCAATTCGCGCAGCTCAGTTAGGTAAGAAAGTTGCCATTATTGAAAAAGAAAAACTCGGTGGAGTTTGTTTAAATAAAGGGTGTATCCCAACTAAAGCAGTACTAAAATCTGCCCACAGTGTTCACGAAATCGCAGACTTTAAAGAGATGGGAATAAATGTAGACCTTAAAGGTGTTGATGGCTCGGTTGCTGTTAAAAGGGCCAAAGGGATTTCAGATAAGATTTCAAAAGGTGTTGGCTTTCTAATGAAAAAAAATGGCATCAAAGTTTTTGAAGGCCATGGAGAATTTGTTAATAAAAACTCAATTAAAGTTGGAAAAGATACTGTTGAATTTACTAATTGTATTATTGCAACAGGAGCCAACTATAGAACCTTCCCTGGATTAGAGCATAACGGTAAAAACTTAATTGGAGCGTGGGAAGCAATTAAGATGGAAGAGATGCCGAAGTCTATCGGTATTATTGGGGCAGGAGCCATCGGTGTAGAGTTTGCTTACTTTTGGAATGCTTTTGGTGTCGACGTTCATATTTTTGAATTACAAAAGCATCTCCTTCCAATTGAAGATGAAGACTCTTCAAAAGAAGTTGAGCGAGCTTATAAAAAATTAAAAATTAAAATGAGTCTAGGCGTTGAAAAAGTTGAGGCTAAAGACAACGGAAAGAATATTACAATTACGGCGGTAGAAAAAGGTAAAAAAATTGAATATAAATTTGATAAAGGCCTAATTGCTGTTGGGATGACTGGTGTTCTTGAAGGCTTTGGTCTTGAGAAAAACGGTGTTAAGACTGACAGGGGATTTGTCTCTGTAAACA
>CAXGOD010000404.1:0-2988 GCA_964011245.1 uncultured Bacteriovoracaceae bacterium
TGAAGTACTTAGTACTTTTAACTTTGATGACACTTGTGGCCTGTAATCTGGTTCCACCAAACAGAAGACCAGCTCAATATAAAGAGACAGACAAATCAATAGCACTAGTGCGTATCCCTCCTAAAACAATAAATAGAGAATTAAGTAACTTGGCCAAGACTAGTGATATTATCAAAAGTATTAGCCCACTTGCCATGGATCCAGTGACACGTATTATTTCACTCAGAATGACCTTAAAGTATCCTCTTAACTCTTTATATGATTACGAACTAAAGCCAAAGAGCCGAGTTTCTGAAGAACAAGAAATTGAAATGGCGTTTAGTCTTCCAGAACTTGTTATGTCGAGATACTTAAGTATTACTTTTCATAAGTTCAAGATAAACGGAGATGATTATTTAAATGCCTTTTCAGTTGTAGGCTCAGTAGTTCAGACTGTATTAGCAAATTCCAATTTAATTAATTATGTATTTAATCAAGCTGGTTCCTCTATAAAAGACTATAGAACGATGATGTCTGAAATTATTGAAGATAATGGAATTTTAGTAAATCAAACAATGAGAAATATTAAGTTTAAACTAAACTTAAAGTACTTTGACCAACTTGCAGACTTCTCAGATTATAAAGACTTAAAAGTATGGGCCATGGAGCCAACATTATTTCAAGATAGAGATGTCTTTTTTAAACTAGAGGCTGGATTTGGAAAACCTAGTAAAAAGTGGAAGGAAGAGTATTTTACTGAGAGAAATGAAGATATTAGTAAGATTTTAAAAATTAGAAATGAACTGTATCAAGAATACTCTGACATCATATCCGTAAAAACAATACTCACTAGTTACTTAGATAGAATTCTTGGAAAAGAGTCTATTAGATACACTAAACTAGATCAAGTATATAAGAATGATGTTAATAGACTAAAAGGTTCTTTTGATTCTCAGGCCAGAAGCATTTTAACTAAAAGTAATCCTACATTTGAAGCGGATCCAGAAGAAGAATATATTAGTTTTTTATCTTCACAAAAAGAAAAGATCAAAAATTTTGTAAGTGATCTTGATAGAAGACTTACTATTGATCACCATATTTTAGCTAAGGGAAGTAATGCAAATAAAAAACCTCTGTTTACAAAAAGAATTGGTTTAGATGTATTAAATGCTTCGATGAATTTTTTAAGAGATTACGAATATGAAGGGCAAAAATTTGTTAAAGAAGCTTATGTATCCATAGCCCCTCAAGTGCCAGGACTTATAGCGAGAGGTAAAGTTCATATTGATTTAAACTACTTTCTTGGAATGTTTGAAACAGGTTTATTATTAGATGATAAATTTGTTAGCAAGATTCCAGAAACCAAAACCGGTATTCCATTTGAACTTGTTCTTGAAACTAAATTTGAAGATAATAGTGTTTTAGGTCTTGATGCAAAATCTATTACACTTTTTTCAGGTGATAAAAAGTTACACTTCACACGAAACTCTAAAAACCATGATTTCATGCTAGATTTTCTAAAAATTTATTTAGTACAGTCTATGGCGGGGATTGAGTTTGAAATGGGCGGCGAATCATCTCTTTCGTCAGAGGAGAAAGAGAAGAAAAGAATAAAAGAACTACTTGAGTACTTAAAAGCCCTAAAGACAGCTTATGGTTCAAATGCTGATACAGGAGTTTTAAAAAATATTCTAAAAGTAATGAGTGTGGATATGGATAAAAACCCTCACGCCTCAGCAGGTGAAGACTATATAAAAAATAAAAGTAAAATACTTTTTGGCGACGTTATTGACTACGATACTAAAACCGGCTTATTCAAAATGAAACTCAATCCTAAAATTGCTATGGACAATATTATGGGCGCTGAAAACACTCTACAGGTTTGGAATATAGCCCCACTATATTCTAAAGAGTTTAATAATACTTTCTTAGAGATTGCTGTTGGAAATGGTCAAAGAAGTAGAACTTATGTTGAGCAAACATTTGATCTTCGAAATGATCTTGATAATGCAAATTTTGTTGGGATCTATAATGATAATAACCGAAGCACAGTTGATCTTTTAGCATCATTAAACTTTAACTATGTTGAGGCTTATGCCAACAATCTATTTAAAGAAATAATAAAAAAGAAAAATGGTGATTATGAAAAGCAACTTGCTATTGATGAAGAACAAACTCATTATATTCTTGACCATCTAAAACTCGATGTAAAAGATAATAAAAAATTATCCATTGATCTAAATGCATCTGTTCTCTCAAAGAAAAAAGGTGGTCTTTTTGGATGGGGAAAATGGAAAACGGATAAAAAGTCATATGCCATCAGTGCAGAAATTGAATTAGAATCAAAGGCTGTTAAGGATGTAAAGAATCAACTTCGCTCTCATAAAGTTCCAATTTACTTAGCAGATCAAATGATTGGTGTAAAAATAAACCGAGTAAAACTAAAGTTTGGTAAACCAAGTCTTGTAAACAAGGCCCTCAACAAACTTACAAACTTAAATCTACAGTCGTCAATTGGATCCAAGTTCAGAGGATTACTATTAAGTATCGTAAATAAATACTTTCAATCCTCATGGAAGAAGAAAGATAAACACAATATGTATGGAGATTCACTAGAAGAAATGGTTCGAGTCTTTACAACAAAAAGTCAAATCATGCTGATGCTAAACCCAAGAATGTCTGGAGCAGCGTTTGAACTGAAACTAACAGGTGAAGAAGAGAACTTTGCAACTAAAGCGATTAAGATCGACTCTAAAAATCAAGAGATGCACATCGCATTTACCGCAGCAACAGCTATGGCAAAAATGGATAGAAGAGAGTTAATGAATATTGTGAATGATACTAATCAACTTTTCTATCAATACTTAAAGATAAAAAACAAAAACACATTTATTAAAAAGATGAATGATATGCAATTGGTTAATCAATCAATAAGAGATAGTGATGATGAAAAAATGAGTCTGTACAATAGACTTATAAAAGTCATGAGGAATTATGACCAAGTACTTA
>CAXGOD010000405.1:0-2982 GCA_964011245.1 uncultured Bacteriovoracaceae bacterium
ATAAGAAAGAACTATTGTTCTTTGGCACGTCTTCATCACAAATGACTTATCATTCGATAGATTTGGGTCGAAACCACTATTGAAATTGTTCAGCTTTAATTGTTCGAGCATAATCCTATACTAATACTATCTTGGTGAATTATTGTCACAGTAATGTAGAAACTAGCCTAAAGTTTAATGTTTAATAATGATATGCATCATCTTTATTAATAAAAACTTTAAATAACTAATTTCACAATTATTTAAAATGTTATACAGTCACACAAAATCTAATAAAAATAGTCTAGTTTTGCAATAATAATGAGGAATTAATGGATACTTTTAAAATTATTTACACACTTCTTGGTGGCCTTGGTATTTTCTTCTATGGGATGAAGTCAATGTCAGATGCTCTGCAGCAGGCAGCCGGAGATGTAATTACAAAAGTAATAAATTCCTTAACGACCAATAGGGTGTTGGCCGTAACTGTCGGTATGATTGTTACTATGATTGTTCAATCTTCTTCTGTTACTACTGTAATGGTTGTAGGTTTTGTTAACGCTGGTTTGATGCAGCTAACACAAGCAATTGGTGTAATCTTAGGGTCAAATATTGGTACTACGATCACCGGTTGGATCATCTCTATTAAAGTAGGTAAATACGGTTTATTGTTTATTGGCCTAGGTATTTTCCCCGCTCTATTTTCTAAAAATACAAAAATTCAAAATATTGGAAAAGTTCTATTTGGAATAGGTATGATCTTTTTGGGTCTAAACCTAATGAGTGGTGCATTTAAGCCATTAAGATCAAATGCTGAATTCTTAAATATGATTAGTTACTTCTCTGGGGATAACTATATGAGCTATTTTGCTTCTATAGTAACAGGATGTTTATTAACGGTAATTATTCAATCTTCTTCAGCTATGCTTGGTATTACCATTGCTCTTGCTTCAACTGGAGTAATTGGCTTTAATACCGCGGCAGCACTAGTTCTTGGTGAAAATATCGGAACAACTATTACTGCACTTTTGGCCTCGGTTGGAACATCGGTTAACGCTAAACGAGCAGCTCGAGCCCATGCGATTTTTAATATTTTAGGTGTTCTTATAATCTTTTCAATTTTACCGATTTACATAGATTTTATTGAGTGGTTGGTTCCTGGTCTTGCGGATGCAAAAGATGCTGCTGGAGACAAACCAAATATTGCTCAGCACATCGCAGCTTCTCATACCTTTTTTAATGTAACAGCGACCTTAGTCTTTCTTCCATTTTTAGGGGTATTAGCTAAGATTGTTACAAGAATAACTCCTGATAAAGAAGAAAAAGATAAACCACATTTTGTACTTGTAGGTGAGTCAGCAGATATTCTACCGGCCACAGCAATTGTTCAAGCAGATGCTGAGGCTAAAAAAATGAAAGATATCTTAGATAGAATGTACAGAACGACTAAAGAGTACTTAAAAGACTCTGACCCCAAGAAGCTTGCTAAGATAAAAGACTACGAGCAAATTACAGATAATATTCAAAAAGAAGTTACGGTTTTCCTATGTAAAGTTATGGAGAAACCGATGTCTAGTGATCAGACAACTCACACTCAAGGTATTATTAAAGTTGTTGATGAATTTGAATCTATTGCTGATTACCTTGAAAGAATTGTAAGTTACAAAGCAAGATTTAAAAATAATCCTGAAACAGGTGAGAGTCTTGAAGAGTATGAACAGTTTATGGAAAAAATCTGGGAATTTTTCAATGTTTCAGTACATGGTCTATTTAATCCAAAAGCGAATGACTACCAAGAGATCTATAAACGCAGTGAAGAGCTAAGAGTTTGGGCTGATGATATTAGAGATAGACATCTAGATAGAGTTTCTAAAGGAGAATATAGCGCCTTATCTGCACTTACATATTCAGATATGGTTGTTGCTCTTAGAAAAATTAGAGCTCATTCACTAAACTCTGCAGAGGCCTTAGGTATGTTCAAGGCAAAAGAGGATTAATTGCAGTCCTTCTTTGAGTATTTAAAGTCAGACCCTAAAGTTCTTAAGTCAATTCAACAAGGAATTGAAAAAGAAGGATTGCGCTCTTGTAGCAATGCTAATGCATCCACTAAGGACCATCCAATGTCATTGGGGTCGACATTAACACATCCATATATAACAACAGATTTCGCTGAAAATTTAATGGAATTTATCTCACCTGTTTTTGATAACTGTGAGGAGATGTTTTCTTTTTTAAGAGAGCTTTTTAGTTTTTCCTATAAAAACATTGATGAAGATGAAGTTATTTGGCCTTGGAGTATGCCATGTCTTCTTCCTGAAAATGAAATGGATATTCCTGTTGCAAAGTATGGAACAAGTAATGTCGGGAAGCTTAAGTCCCTTTATAGATTAGGTCTGGGGTACAGATACGGTAAAAGCATGCAGTCTATTGCTGGAGTTCATTATAACTTTTCACTTAAGAGAGAATTTTGGGAGAAGTTTAAAGAAGTTGAAGGTGATAAAAGAGAGCTTCAAGACTTTATCGACAAAAAGTATTTTCATCTTATAAGAAATTATAGACGTTACTCTTGGCTTTTAATGTATTTATTTGGAAGCACACCAGTTGTTCATGAATCATTTTTAAAGAATAAAAATCATAAGCTGCAAAAACTTGGTAAAGAAACATTTGGATTACCTTTTGCCACAAGTCTTCGTATGGGAGGACTCGGTTATACATCGAATGCTCAAAAAGAAATTAGTGTTTGTTATAATCAATTAGAGACATATGTTAAAACACTAGAGCTTGCTAGACGAAAATCTTATCCAGAATACGAAAAAATTGGGTTAAAAGAGGGGGATGAGCATAAACAGCTTAATACCAACCTTTTGCAAATTGATAATGAATTTTATTCAACCATAAGACCTAAAAGAACAGCAAACTCTAGAGAGAGTGCGCTTCAGGCCTTACATAGAGATGGGGTTGAGTATATTGAAGTTCGTTTACTAGATGTTGATCCTTTTTCGG
>CAXGOD010000406.1:0-2979 GCA_964011245.1 uncultured Bacteriovoracaceae bacterium
ATATTTCTAATCAAAGGTAAATTAGGAAAATTCTGATCCTTACTTGGAATAAACGCCGCACAGGAATGCTGCAAGCATAAACCGTTACTTGGCGAACTGAAAAGACACATTCTTAAATTCATTAAACAAAGATTTATATTAAAAATTACTTACTTTGTTATTTTCTCCAGATGAAATCTAAAGAATTTGATAAACTATTCTTAAGTAAACAAAAAAAGGAACTTACCGAAAAAAAATGACTATACAAAATAGTTTAGAGGATAAAAATTCATTAAATGACGAGGTTGATTTAATGGATATTATCTCGATTCTTTGGCAGGGCAAGAAATTGATAGCTTCCTTTACTCTTTTTGCTGCTATCATCTCGGTAGTTGTGTCTCTCATGTTAACTAGTATGTATCGATCTGAGTCCGTTCTTCAAGTACGAGACTCGCAAGATTCCCTCAACCTATCTCAATTTTCTGGGCTAGCTTCAATGGCTGGGTTGTCTCTTCCTGGTGGTGGAGGTGATAGTTCAGTAGAAATTATAGCAACTATTAAATCAAGAGAATTTGTAAAACACCTAATTACTTTTGACGAAGTTTTACCCTCGTTAACAGCGGCAAAGTCTTATGACCCCAAATCTGGTATTTTGTCTTTTAATAAAAACATTTATGATACAGAATCTAAGAGATGGATTCAAAATCCCAATAGTCCTAACTCTAAACCTTCTTACATTGATGCTCATAGAATATTTATAGGCATGATGTCTATTTCTAAGGATATGAAAACAGGACTCATCTCAATCTCAATAGAACATATTTCACCAATTTTTGCGAAAGATCTTTTGGATCTGGTTATCAAAGAAGCCAATAATTTAATGCGCCAAAAAGATATTACTTTTTCTGAACGAGCACTTATTTATTTAAACAAGGAATTATCTAAAACTTTAATTTCACCAGTCAAAGATTCAATCAATACTCTTATTGAAGGGCAGCTTGAAACTAAAATGATGGCAAATATACATGATGAGTATACTCTCGTAAAAATTGAGCCCCCATTTATCCCTGAAAATAGATTTTTTCCTGTTAGATCTATAATTTCAATTTTAGGTACTCTTTTTGGAATCTTCCTTGGCGTATTCTTGGTTTTAACAAAACATTACACTCAAAAAAGAAAGTATAAGACTGCTTAAAATATAAGAATCTTTAGCTAATAGGAAAACTCTAATTCAAAGTTCAACACTCAAATGAATAAAACATTATGAAGATAACCGTTGTTGGATCAGGTTTTGTAGGAATGTCATTATCAGTACTCCTTGCTCAACACAATGAAGTTGTGGTTTACGACATAAATGAAGAGAAGGTTAAAAATATAAATGAAAAAAAATCAACAATTCAAGATTCTGAAATTCATAAATACCTAGCAGAGGTGCCTTTAGATTTGCAAGCCTCTAGTGAAAAGCAAAAATCTTACAAAGATGCTGATTTCGTAATTATCGCAACGCCAACAGATTATGATTCAATCACGAATCATTTTAATACCGAGTCTGTAGACGAAGTAATTGGAGAGATCTTGAAGTTGAACAACAAGGCTGTCATTATTATTAAATCCACTATACCAGTTGGCCATACTAGGTCGCTCAAAGAAAAATATAATACTGATAGAATTATATTTTCTCCTGAATTTTTACGAGAAGGAAAAGCTCTCCATGATAACCTTCATCCTTCTAGGATAATTATTGGAGATAATTCTAATGCTGCTAAAAAATTTGCGGGCTTACTTAAACAAGGAGCATTAAGAGAGAATATAGAAGTTATATACATGATGCCTGACGAGGCCGAATCAGTAAAATTATTTGCCAATACTTACCTTGCAATGAGAGTTTCTTTTTTTAATGAACTTGACTCTTTTGCTTTATTCAATGGCCTGGATACAGAGAGTATCATTAAGGGAGTGTGTTTGGATAATAGAATTGGTGAAGGGTATAATAATCCTTCCTTCGGATATGGCGGATATTGTCTACCTAAAGACACGAAACAACTGAGGGCAAATTATCTAGATGTACCTAATAATTTAATTAGTTCCATTGTAGATTCCAATTCAACAAGGAAAGACTTTATTGCTGACTCAATTATACAAACTAATTCGAAAACAGTAGGTATACACAGATTGATAATGAAAAGTGGATCTAGTAACTATCGATCTTCATCAATTCAAGGAATCATGAAACGCATCAAGTCTAAAGGAATAAAAGTAATTGTTTACGAGCCCTTGCTTGAAGAGGAATTATTTTTCCACTCTGATGTCATTAAAGACTTAGAGGATTTTAAAGAAATGTCTGACTTGATAGTTGCAAACCGTTTTACTGATGATCTGATTGACGTAAAAGATAAAGTTTTTACTAGAGACCTATTTAGCGATAATTAAGAAAGTTTATGAAAGTTTTGGTAACTGGTTCAGCAGGATTTATAGGTTCAGCTCTTACGATAAGACTTCTTGATAGAGGAGATGAGGTAGTCGGAGTGGATAATCATAATAACTATTATGATGTTAAACTCAAGCAAGCGAGGTTAGATCGACATATAAACGATAGTAATTATACTCATCACCGAATAGATGTAGCTGATGCTAGATCTATAGAGTCCTTATTTGAAGACAATAAGTTTGATAGGGTTGTGCATTTAGCTGCACAAGCCGGAGTAAGATATTCTATTGAGAATCCTTTAGCTTATATAAACGCCAATATAGTTGGTTTCTCACATATATTAGAGGGATGCAGATATGGAGGAGTAGAACATCTTGTGTATGCTTCAAGTAGTTCTGTTTATGGATCCAATACTAAGATGCCTTTTTCTATCCATGACAATGTAGATCATCCATTAAGTTTTTATGCAGCCAGTAAGAAAGCAAATGAACTGATGGCCCATAGTTATAGTAATTTATATAACTTGCCCACTACAGGCTTAAGGTTCTTTACAGTATATGGTCCATGGGGGA
>CAXGOD010000407.1:0-2972 GCA_964011245.1 uncultured Bacteriovoracaceae bacterium
CAATCATATTTGGAATAGCTAGTAGTCCATAAACTGCATCAGATAAGTTCAGTACAACTTGCATTTGGAAAATCGTTCCTAAAAAGACGAAGATACAAAAGATAAACCTATAAGGCTTAATCATTTTTTCACCAAATATAAATGTAACACCTTGCTCACCGTAGTAAGACCAAGAGATTAAAGTAGAGAAAGCAAACATCGTAACAGTAATAGTCACAATCCAAGCTCCAACAGGACCCATTGCCGAACTAAATGCTAAGGCCGTAAGATCAACACCTGTCTCTCCTCCATTTGTATGCCAAACACCACTTGAAAGGATGGCCAAAGCAGTAATTGTACAAACAACAATTGTATCAATAAATGGCTCTAAAAGTGCAACAATCCCCTCCTGCATAGGAGTAGACTTCGCAGCTGAATGGGCCATAGCCGCAGACCCCATCCCCGCTTCACTTGAAAAAGTTGCTCGACGTATACCCTGTACAACGACTTCTCTAACAACAACACCGGCAAAGGCACCTTTTGCTGCTGTACCTGCAAAAGCACTCATCATGATTTCTGTAAACATCATCGGGACTGCATCTATATGATATCCAACTACGATTAATGCACCACCAACATAAAGGACAACCATGGCCGGTACTAATTTATCTGTTACATTTGCGATTCTTTTAATACCACCAATAAGTACAACAAAAGCTAATGCTGCAAATACAAGTCCTGAGATCCAATTAGGTACTCCAGTAGAAGTATTGATGATAGATGCCATTTGATTTGATTGGAACATATTCCCTGCTCCAAATGAACTTAGTATCGTAAAGAAAGCGTAGGCCCAAGCTAGGAAACCAAACTTACTTGAAAGGGCATTTTTAATAACAAACATCGGACCACCATGAGTATGTCCTTCTGGTGTTATATCTCTATATTTTAATGAAAGTGTAACTTCCGTAAACTTAGTCGTCATTCCAATAAAGCCTGCAACCCATAACCAAAAAACGGCACCTGGACCACCTACAGAAATTGCAACTGCAACACCGGCGATATTCCCAAGACCAACTGTAGCTGAAAGAGCAGTTGTTAAGGCCTGAAAGTGAGAGATCTCCCCTTTATCATCTGGGTTATCATATTGCCCTCGTACAATATCGATTGCATGTTTAAATAATGTTAACTGTGGAAAACCAAAGTAAATTGTGAAAATGATACCTGCACCAACCAATAGACCGACAAGGGGTAATCCCCAAACCATCCCTACAAATTGACCGGTTAACTGTTCTAAATTCTCCATTCCTTCTCCTTAAGGTTAGTCCCACGAACAATATTAAAAAAAAGGACCCTCAAGAGGGCCCCTAAATACTTGATTATTAAGAAAGTGTAATTTACTTAATGAATGATGGCAATGGCATTGGTGTAATTAACTCTGGATTAAAGTTAACTTTTTCATTGCTCACAGCAACATCAGAAACGTTTGTGATTGAGTTTTGAATAGCTGCGTCAACACCCATTTTTAAACTCATCTGAGCTGCTACTACTGCTCGTTCAGCGTTTACGATTCCCTTGGCCTTTACTTTAGCTTTTAAGAATCCTTTCTTATCAACAGTTCCCATTAAGATTTTTTTGATCTCAGCTGTAGATAAGTTTTTATTTGTGTCTTTAATTTGAGCAGCAACTTTTGCAACAAATGGAGCTGCTTGCGAAGTCCCACTAACTTTTAGATATTCATTTCCAGGAATTTGAGAGTGAATTAACATCCCTGGAGCAGCAACATCTACCATTTTTTCACCATAGTTTGAGAATGGAGCAATGAATTCATACTTATAAGTTGCAGCAACACTTATTACGTTATCTGCAATAATATTTGTTGGACTTGTAGGATATAAGTCATTGTTCATCCCTGAATTACCAGCAGCAAAAACAAATAATGTATTTGGAGATTGAGCAATAGCTTTCGTTCCAAACTCTATTAACTTATTCATAAAGAATCTAGCTGTTTCATCTGATTGCTCAGTAGTAGGCTTCTTAAAGAAGATAACTCTATAAAGTGTATCAGTGATCATTTTGATTTGATTCATCCCCGTACCGAAAGAACCATTTGCAATATCTGCTTTATGATGACCAGCGTACCAGAATACTTCTTCAAGCATAGTCATTTGAGTTTGAGCGAGAGCTGAAAGAGCCTTTTCTAAAGCTTTTTTTCTTCCATTGCCTTTAACCTGTGAAAAGTCTTTTTGCCCAGGAAGCTTAACTTCTGTTGGGATTAATTTAATTGAAAGTAATTTAGCATTTGGATTATTCTCTGCTGTGATTCCCGCAACGTGAGTACCGTGAACAAAGTTTCCGAACTTACCCATTTCTTTGATAAACTCTTGATCTTGTCTTTTAGCATTGATCCATTCTTTTTCTTCTTCAGTAATAGTTCCCATGAAAGCTTTACCTTGAAGCTCAAAGAACTTATATGGATCATTAGAAAAAGTACCTAAGTAGCTTCTATCAATTACCAAATTATTAGATTCAGCAAAGTTCCAACCATAAACGTCATCTTGATATCCGTTTCTATCTTCATCTCTACCATTATTTGCAGTTTCACCCGGATTCATCCAGATCTTCCCTTGGAAATCCACATGCTCAACATCAGTACCACTATCAATTACAGCGATTGTTGCAGCATTTGCACTCAATCCGGCCGTAAGCATCATCCCTAATACAAACTTTTTCATTTTAATCATCCTTGATTATTAGTTAGTAATATTTTTAATTATTTAAGTTCTTGAATATTTGTAATATAAGTTACATCTTCACCACGCCCAGCATCGTTAGCAATAACATTAGTTACTCTACAACCTTGGTTACTGTCATATACGTAGTCAGTAGCTCCTCTTACTAAGATACCTTCAATTACACCTGTAGCAGCATTGAATACAGCTGAACCAGAGTTACCACCATAAGTATCTAAGTTAGCTGAGAAATATTTTCCTTCT